>NZ_JAMXXZ010000005.1:0-136754 GCF_024129285.1 Acinetobacter sp. S4397-1 | reverse complement strand
GAAAAAAGAAGAGTTTAAGGAAATTTTGGCAATTTTAAGAAGGCAGAACCCTGATAGGATAAGGGTTCTGTGAAATTTGTCGTGTACAGAGATAAAAATCAATAAAATTAATAACTAAATATTATAATATGCCTATTTATAGGCGGTAATTTAAAATCGAAAGCGCTACCACAGGCGCAGTTTCGGTACGCAGTATCCGCTCTCCAATACACCAGTTTATAAAGCCTTTTTCATTTGCTGCCTGAATTTCCGCCTCACTTAAACCACCTTCCGGGCCAATGAGCAGAGCAAGATCAGGTGTGGCTTGGGCAAGTACATCAACTTCATCTTTATTAGGAGCAAGAACCAGTTTGGTCGCTGGCAGTTCGCTTGCTAACCAGTCTTGCAAAGACAGGGGAGCTAAAATCTCAGGCACAAGATTTAAACCGCATTGTTCGCAGGCTGCAATTACTATTCCACGCCAATGATTTAATTTTTTCTGATCACGTTCATATTTTAGACGCATTTCACAGCGTTCTGAGGTTAGAAGCTGAATATGAGAGACACCCAGCTCTACTGCTTTTTGAATCGCATAGTCCATGCGTTCCCCCTTGCTCATCACCTGACCCAGAAGAGCTTTAAACTTAGGCGTGCGATTGGTCGAGTTAAAGTGATTGACCTGCACCATTGCCGACTTTTTGGCAATATCTACAAGCTCAACCTCATATTCACCACCTTGCCCATTGAACAAGGTGGCTTTTTCTCCTACTTGAGCACGTAATACTTTGATCCAGTGATGAAATACTGGTTCAGTCAGTTCAAGAGTGTGATCAACTGCTAAATCAGCTTCAATAAAAAAACGTGGCATTCAGGTATTACTCTCAACTAGGAAATTGAATTATGCAAGACCAAGGTCTTTCACAAGCTGAAGGGTGGGGTCGGTGGTATTCATGGTATAGAAGTGCAAACTCGGTGCTCCGCCAGCAATCAGGCGCTCACAGAATTTCACCACGACTTCATGACCAAAGGCTCGGATACTGGCAGTATCATCTCCATAGGCGGCTAACTGCTTGCGAATCCAGCGTGGAATCTCGGCACCTGTACCATCTGCAAAGCGAATCAGATTGCTGGCATTGGTAATCGGCATAATCCCGGGCGCTACCGGAATATTGACACCTTCTTTCTGAATACGCTCAACAAAGTAGAAGTAGGCATCCGGATTGAAGAAGAATTGGGTAATCGCTGCATTGGCCCCCGCATTGGCTTTTTCACAGAAACGCTGAATATCCTGGTCAAGACTCTCAGCTTGTGGGTGCATTTCCGGATAAGCTGCGACTTCAATAGTGAAATGATCGCCTGAATGTTCACGAATAAAGCGAACCAAATCCTGGGCATAAGGCAGCTCTCCCAAGCCAACCTGACCGGAAGGCAAGTCTCCACGTAGCGCTACAATGCGGTCAATGCCTTGTAGCTTGTAAAGATCTAGTAACTCGGCAATACGCGCTTTGTCATCTCCAATACAAGACAGGTGAGGTGCTACTGGTGTACCTTTGCCATTGAAATCATTGATGGTCGATAAAGTGCGTTCACGCGTCGATCCGCCAGCCCCATAAGTCACAGAGAAGAATTCTGGATTTAAAAGTTGCAGCTCTTGGTGTACAGTTTTGAGCTTTTCCGCACCTGCATCAGTTTTGGTCGGGAAAAATTCAAACGAAATTGGAATCTGTTTTGACATGTTCAAATCCTTTTTTTATAAATACTTTTTAATTAGTTTTACCTCTCCTGAATCCTCTCTTGCGCTGAGCTTCAAAGCAGTGCTTTAAGCACGCTCAGGAGAGGACTTACCCTCGATGACATACATTTGGTAATGAATGTTCCCTCTCCCTATGGGAGAGGGTTAGGGAGAGGATGGAGTTTAATTAGTATTTATAAGCATCCGATTTAAACGGACCTTCGACTTGAACCCCTAAATAATCCGCTTGTTCTTGCGTTAAAGTCGTTAATACGCCGCCGAAACCAGCAACCATTGCAGCAGCCACTTCTTCATCTAGTTTCTTGGGAAGTAGTTCTACACGAATCGCAGTCTGTTTTTGATCTTCAGGCAGATCGGCAAACTTTTCAGCAAACAAGTGCATTTGAGCAAGTACCTGGTTGGCAAAAGAACCGTCCATCACACGTGATGGGTGACCTGTTGCGTTCCCCAGGTTCACCAGACGACCTTCAGAAAGCAGGATCAGGTAATCGTTTTCATTTTCAGAGCGATATACTTGATGAACTTGAGGTTTTACTTCAACCCACTTGTAACCACGTAAATAGTTGGTGTCAATTTCAGTGTCAAAGTGGCCAATGTTACATACCACTGCACCCGGTTTTAAAGTGTCTAACATGGCAGCATCACATACGTGGTAGTTACCTGTTGTGGTAACAATCAGATCCGTGTTTTGCAGAAGCTCAAGGTTGATGTCTTCTTTTTTGCCTGTTTGAACGCCATTTTTGTATGGTGCAACCACTTCGTAGCCGTCCATACATGCTTGCATGGCACAGATTGGGTCGATTTCAGTAACACGTACAATCATGCCTTCTTGGCGAAGTGACTGGGCAGAGCCTTTACCTACGTCACCATAACCAATCACAAGCGCGCGACGGCCAGATAACAGCATATCTGTACCACGTTTGATCGCATCGTTAAGTGAGTGACGGCAACCGTATTTATTGTCGTTTTTAGACTTGGTGACTGAATCGTTGACGTTGATTGCAGGTACTTTCAGAGAACCGTCTTTCCACATTTCTAGCAGACGTTGTACGCCTGTAGTGGTCTCTTCAGTAATCCCGTGGATTTTTGCCAGCATTTCAGGATATTTTTCATGAACCAGTGCAGTCAAGTCACCGCCATCATCCAGAATCATGTTGGCATCCCAAGGTTTGCCATTGACATTAATCTGTTGTTCTAGACACCATACATATTCTTCTTCGGTTTCACCTTTCCAGGCAAATACAGGTACGCCAGATGCTGCAATTGCAGCCGCAGCATGGTCTTGAGTCGAGAAAATATTACAAGAAGTCCAACGAACTTCTGCACCTAATTCAACCAATGTTTCAATTAAAACTGCAGTTTGAATCGTCATGTGGATACAGCCGAGAATTTTCGCGCCTGCCAGTGGTTTCGCAGCTGAATAACGCTTACGAAGCCCCATTAATGCCGGCATTTCTGCTTCAGCAAGTTTGATTTCTTTACGGCCATAGTCAGCCAGTGAAATATCAGCAACTTTATAATCTGTAAATGAAGCATTAACCGCGTTCATCACGATCTCCTTATAAAAAACAATAATTGATCATTCAGTTCGCGGATGCCGTTGTTGGTCTGTCTAGAAAAAGACTGGCCGATCGTCGAGCCTGGCGCTTTTACATTTTGTACCTGTAAAACGTCGCAGCATCCCTCGACTAGCGGGGTATTGTACTTGGAAACTAATTCTGTTCCAACTCTATCGCTGCGCTATTTATAGATAATGGTCAAAATTTAGGAAAGTTAGTCTGTAAAAATAGTAATCGCGTGTGGAGTTTAGCCAATAAAAAGTAAATAGCTATGCTCAGAAGTCTTGCTAAAAAGTGATTAGATGATGATTCCTGATTATTTTTTCGGACTCAGGCGAGTGTGCTGATTTTCATCTTGTTTTAAAGTAAAGAGGAAATTCAAATTGCTATTATAAATTTGGACAAACGAACTTAAGTATTGAATATCTAACTATAAAAATTGAAGATATTTTTGATTGCATAAAAAACTGGCGAATCTGAAAAGATTGAACAGCCCATCATTAGATGGGCTTCTCATTTATTTTATTTTCTGCTCAATTTCATCTGCTTTTTGTGTCCAGTAATCTGCCTGTTCTTCATCAGCATCAATCCCCAGACCATTGGCATAGATAAAGGCCAGATCACGCATCGCCTGAACCTCACCCCATTCAGCAGCTTGCTTCACCAGTGTGATAGATTTTTCGACATCTTTTTCAATGACATCACCGCGGCGGTAAAAACCTGCCAGTTCCAAGGTTGCTGCAGGGTGCTTCTCGATATTGGCCTTGCTTAACCAGTAATAGGCTAACTCAAAGTGTGCTTTGGATTCTTCCGGGTCTTCTTCCGCCAGTTCTTTGGCATAGACCGTATAGCCTTCACCCAGCCAGTACATGGCTTCAACCAGTCCGCCGTTGGCTGCTTTTAAAGCCCATTCTTCTGCCAGAATGATGTCATCTTCATGCTCGCTTTGCATATACAGTTCAGCCAGTTCAAATTGCGCTTCGGCATTACCGGCAAGGGCACGATTAGAAAGGGCAGCAGGAGGAGAAATACGCTGAGTCATAAGGCAACCTCAAATATAGTGGCCCTAGGGTAAAATGAAAGCTCAAGAAAAGCTAATACTGCGCCATAAAAAAGCGATCCGAAGATCGCTTTTAAAACAGTATTATTAAATTGCTATAAATTACAGTTCTTGCTGGATGCCTGCAACCAGCCAGTCTTGTTGGGAACCAGCAGGCTTTACAAAGTGCCAGATCTCAGCAAATGGTTGTGGTTGGCTGTTCAGGTCTTCGCTTACTGTACCGGTAAAGCGTACACTCACCACGTATTGACCATTTTCTGTAGATGAATCTGCGACCATCGCATTCAAGTTCGAGAACTCCGCTACGTCCTGATCCTGATTGGCCATAATATCGTTATACATGGACTGATACAGGTCAGGAGTTAAATAGCGCTGAATCTCAGAAATATTGCTTGCTGTATTCATGGACTGAATATGGTTGAAGCGCTGACGTGCAACACGCAGGAAGGCAGCCGGCTCAGTTCCATCTGGTAACTGCTGACCACTATTGGTATACGCTGTACCGAATGGCGCATTATTTACCGGCGCTGAACCAAATGGTGCATTATTGCCCGTAGTGTTCCCGCTCACGCTTTGACCAAAGATGTTGGTATTATCACCACCACGCGGTGCAGCAGGCGCTTGGCCAAAGGGTGCTGGCTGGCCAGCACCACTATTTGGCGCATACGGATTAGAAGCTACTTTTTTTTTTGCGCCCATCTTACGGAAAATAAAGAAGGCAACAGCAGCAGCAAGCAGGATCCAGATCCAGCCTGGAATACCGCCTTTTTCCTCTTCTTGAGCTGCCTGAGCTTCAGAGGCTGCAGCATTTTGATCATCAGCCAGTGCGTTGGCAGCAACTGCACCAATGGCAGCACCCGCAACACCCGCAGCAACCATACCACCTACACCTGGGCCAGATTTTTGCTGGGTTGCAGCACCCGCGGCTGGAGCCTGTTGTGCAGGTGCAGCTTGACGAGGTTGCTGATAAGACTGAGTAGGCGCCGCAGAACGTTGCATACCGTGGCTTTTACCGCCACCGGCACGTTTTGCTTCAGCAGTGAAAGGTGCAACCAGTAATGCTGCTGTTAAAAAGCCGGCGATCAAACCACGCTGTCGAACTTCCATCCAATTTTCCTATATGAATAAATCTATTTGAACTCTCTATTTATATAGGCTTTATAGAGAATTTCAATTAGAAATCTGTATTTTTTTAGGCTTTTTCCCGATTTTAATCCACGCTAATTTAGCTCGTCACTTAAGCTGATGGCTTCTGTCAAGGCTTCATGTAAACGTGCTACCGCAATCACCTGAACGCCTGGAATCGGTTTTTGCGGTGCATTGGCACGTGGCAAAATAATATATTTAAAGCCATGTTTGACTGCTTCTTTCAGGCGCTCCTGGCCATTGGGTACCGGACGAATTTCTCCAGACAATCCAACTTCACCAAACACTGCGAGCTGCTGAGGCAGGGCTTTGGTACGGATACTGGAAGCACAGGCAAGTAGAACAGCCAGGTCTGACCCTGTTTCGGTAATTTTCAGGCCGCCGACTATATTGACATAGACATCCTGTCCGGAAGTCTGAACGCCTCCATGCCGGTGCATCACCGCCAGTAACATATTAAGCCGATTCTGTTCCAGTCCAAGTGCCACACGGCGTGGTTGACCATGAGCATCATCTACAAGCGCCTGAACTTCAACCAGTAAAGGGCGCGTACCTTCACGGCTAATCATCACGATTGAACCCGGAATGGCTTCATCATAGCGGCTCAGGAAAATCGCAGAAGGGTTGGCCACTTCACGCAGGCCTTTATCGGTCATGCCAAACACGCCGAGTTCATTCACTGCACCAAAACGGTTTTTGACTGCACGGATCATGCGGTAGCGTGAATCTGACTGACCTTCAAAATACAGCACACAGTCCACCATGTGTTCCAGCACACGTGGACCCGCCAGCGCACCTTCTTTGGTCACATGGCCGACAATAAACAGGGCGGTACCACTATTTTTAGCAAAACGCGTCAGCAGGGCCGCCGATTCGCGGATTTGGGAAACACCACCCGGTGCAGACTGTAAGGTTTCGGTATATAAGGTTTGAATCGAGTCCAAAATGGCCACCGCAGGACGTTCCTGCGCCAGCACTTCACAGATGCGTTCCACACAGGTTTCAGCCATGACTCTAAGCCGATCTGTCGGCAGCTCCAGACGCTGGGCGCGTAAAGCCACCTGCGATAAAGATTCTTCACCGGTTACATAAAGCGCCGAGCTGTTGCCTGCTGCCATATGAGTGGCTGTTTGCAGCAGGATAGTGGATTTACCAATACCGGGGTCCCCTCCGATCAGGACCACAGAACCTGTAACCAGACCACCCCCCAATACACGGTCAAACTCGCTGATTCCAGTCGGAAGACGGGTTTCATGAGAAACAGAAATTTTATTTAAGGTGGTGATTGCGGCGGCCTGACCGGCGTAACCTCCGCCCATTTTAGGCTGGGCACGGTGTGTCGTTGCAGGGGCAATAGTCACTTCTACCAAGCTGTTCCATTCACCACATTCTGAACATTGACCAGCCCATTTAGAATGATCTGTGCCACATTGTTCACAACGATATACACTTTTTGCTTTAGCCATAATCGATATAAAAACTGATAAAACTATTGCACAGCATACAGAGTAAAGGTGGTTTTTAAAATCATTCAGCGAAGATGAAAATCAAAAACCACCAGAAGCCAGAAGAGAAGGTAGTTTGCTGGTTCAGAAAACTTCTGGTCTTAATACAGCTCGCCAGATTGGCGACGGGCAACAAAGTCTTTGGACTCCTTAACGATAATACCGGACAGTAATAGCAGCGCAATCAGGTTAGGTACAGCCATCAGGCCATTAAAGGTATCGGCGAAGAGCCAGACCAGATCTAGAGTGGCGACGCAGCCGACAAAAACCGACAGGATATAAATGATGCGATACGGCAGGACAAACCTCTCACCAAGCAGATAGGTGGCACATTTTTCACCATAATAGCTCCAGCCGAGAATCGTGGAATAGGCAAAGAAAATAATCCCGAAAGTCACCACCCAGCCCCCAACGCCCGGTAGCAACCGGTCAAATACCTGGGTGGTCAGCACGGCGCCGGTTTCACCACCAAAACTGCTGCCAGCCAGAATATAGCCAATTACCAGTACAATACCGGTAATTGAACAGACAATAATGGTGTCAATAAATGTACCGGTCATCGATACCAGACCCTGCCGAACAGGATGGTCGGTTTTGGCCGCAGCAGCAGCGATTGGGGCAGAGCCCATACCAGCTTCATTGGAAAATACTCCGCGCGCCACACCATAGCGAATGGCAGCACCGACGGCACCACCCATGGCAGCCTCACCAGTAAAGGCATAAGTGAAAATCATTTTTAGGGCAGGCATCACCAGTTCAAGATGAGTAAAGATAATAATTAAGCCTCCGGCCACATAGCCCAGTGCCATGATCGGAACAATCAGGGAAGCCGCTTTGGAAATGGATTTAATCCCGCCCAGAATCACCAGGGCAGAAAGTAGGGTAATCACCACACCAGTGATCCAGGTTTCAACTCCCAGACTGTTTTCTACAGCCAGCGCAACGGTATTGGATTGAACCGAACTGCCGATTCCGAAAGAGGCCAAGGTGCCGAACAGGGCGAAGATCAGGGCCAGCCACTTCCATTTAAGTCCGCGCTCAATGTAGTACATCGGGCCACCGGACATTTCACCTTTTTCATTTTTAATGCGGTATTTCACTGCCAGTACGCCTTCACCATACTTGGTGGCCATACCAAACAGCGCCGTCATCCACATCCAGAAGATTGCACCCGGACCGCCCAATACACAGGCTGTGGCCACCCCGGCAATATTACCGGTACCAATGGTGGCAGACAGGGCAGTCATGAGAGAGGCAAAATGGGAAATATCCCCATGTTTTTCATGAGCAGGATGCTTGCCAAACACTTGTTTGATTGCAAAAGGCAGCATACGGAATTGCCAGAATACTAGGCGGAAAGTGAGGAATACACCGGTGCCAACCAGCAGTACCAGCATATAAGGGCCCCAGATCCAGCCGCTCAAAGTTTCCATCAGACTTTGTAAATTTTGCATAAAATTCTTCTTATTGATCCATGTCAGTTTTATTGGAGGTCTTGATTAAAAAGTAATTACGATGCCAAGTGCGTTCATCCTGAACACAAATAATGGCGGATTTGTCTTCTATTTTTTGCACAATTTAAAAGTTTTGACAAGAAAATACTTGTTCGATTCACCAAGATAGAGAAACTCGGCAGGACAAAAGATAGCGCTAAATGTTAAGCATGACGTACAGGCCTGTGGGGGAATGGGAATTGAAGGAGACCAGTCATCTGCTCATAGACGAAAGGCTGTTATTGGAATACACGAGTTATCCTCAAACTTAATAAAAAATAATTTCAACAAGATTGGGCTAAGTAGTTTGATTTTTCAGGCAGAAAGACGGCTGTCTGAGAAATATCGACACCGATTGACTCAAATTTTAGAGAAATCCTCAAGAATGCAGAATAATTCGCTACTATAGCTTTCCTGGAAACCAGAGGGATCAGTTTGGTGTACTCACTGAATGGATGGCTCTGGTTCTCTTGGTTTCAAGTCAATTTCTTAGCCGCGACTCGAGTGAATGGGAAAATATAAATGAAAAGCGATTTTCTTTTTTGTATTTTTATATTTTTAAGTTAACTTGTCGCCATTAAAAACAAAGTTGAAATGAATAATGTCAGAAAAATATAGCCACTCATCATCGCAAGAGGGTGAATTACAGCGTAGCTTGTCTAACCGGCATCTGCAGCTAATTGCGATTGGTGGGGCAATCGGAACCGGCCTGTTTATGGGCTCGGGAAAAACCATCAGTTTGGCAGGACCGTCTATTCTGGTGATCTATATGATCATCGGCTTCATGGTGTTTCTGGTCATGCGTGCCTTAGGCGAATTATTACTGTCTAATTTGCACTATAAATCGTTTATTGATTTTGCTACTGACCTGATCGGACCATGGGCAGGATATTTTATCGGCTGGACCTATTGGCTGTGCTGGATCACCATCGGTATTGCAGATCTTTCTGCAATTATTTATTACCTGCAGTTCTTCAATAACGGCCTGCCTTTCACCGCGGGTGAAGGGGTGCTGATCAGTATTGCCGCCATTGTCTTTATCATGGGACTGAACCTGGTCACAGTAAAACTGTTTGGTGAAATGGAGTTCTGGTTTGCCCTGATCAAGATTATTGCCATTATCGTATTGATTGCGGTGGGTTTATGGATGATCTTTACCGGATTTACCTCCGATGCGGGTACACAGGCTTCCTTTAGTCATCTCTGGGAGCATGGTGGTTTATTCCCAACGGGCGCCATGGGTTTCCTGGCGGGTTTCCAGATTGCCATTTTCGCCTTTGTCGGGGTAGAGCTGGTCGGTACCACAGCTGCTGAAACCAAAGATCCGGAAAGAAACCTGCCTAAAGCGGTCAATTCGATTCCGATTCGTATCATTATTTTCTATGTGCTTGCCTTGCTTATCGTGATGTCGGTTACGCCGTGGAACCAGATTGACCCGAATATTTCGCCATTCGTTGATCTGTTCAGTCAGGCGGGCATTGCTGCGGCTGCTATTATCATGAACTTGGTCGTGTTGTCCTCGGTCATGTCCTCCATGAATAGTGGTGTGTTTTCGACCAGCCGGATGTTGTTTGGTTTGTCACGTGAACAGCAGGCACCGAAATCCTTTGGACGTTTAAACAGTCGCGCTGTACCTGCCAATGCCCTGTATTTTTCTGCAGTATGTCTGTTATTAGGCGCCGCTTTGCAGTACTTCGTGCCGAACACCGTAGAAGCATTTACTCTGGCAACGACCCTGTCGACGATTTTATTTATCTGTGTATGGCTCATGATTATCTGGAGTTATATGATTTACTATAAAACCCGTCCCGAGTTACATGCCAAGTCGGTGTTTAAATTACCAGGTGGACTGGTGACCTGCTGGATTGTGATTATTTTCTTTGTTGCCATGATTGGTGTCTTGGCGCTGGAAGAAGATACGCGTCGTGCCCTGATGGTCAGTCCGATCTGGTTTGTTTTACTGGTTATTGGTTATCTGGGCTTCTATAAACAGAAACATAAATAATCCATATCAATAAAAACGTCAGCGATCTGCTGGCGTTTTTTAATGTCTCAAGATACTCTCTAAGCTTGAGCGCTTTGGTCTATTTCTATCATCGCGCTATACTTTATGAAAATACTCAGATTAGGTGGTCAGATGCATCAGGTCATTTGCTACATCAGTTTAATTACAGCCGGCTTTGTGCTGGCAGGTTGTGGACAATCGGGAGCTTTACATCTTCCTGCTGACCCAAATCACGATAAGCGTGCCAAATATCTGCTTTACAAAAACACCGAGCCTGCGACATCTGCGTCTGGTGAAAAACAGGATGCACCAGTTAGGCAGCAGTTTGAAGCACCCGTAGAATCCGATTCAACATCATCTCCTTAAAACGTTCAAAGAAAGGATACGTTCATGAGTTTCACCCGTATTAATGGGGTATTGCACGCCGAGCAATGTTCACTGCAACAGCTTGCCGAGCAGTTTGGCACACCACTGTATGTTTATTCCAAAGCCACTTTTGAAAAGCATTATCTGGAGATGGACCGTGCTTTTAGCTTTATCGATCATCAAATCTGCTTTGCGGTAAAGTCAAACTCTAATATTGCGGTATTGAATGTATTGGCCAAGCAGGGTGCCGGTTTTGATATTGTGACTGGTGGTGAACTGGCTCGTGTACTCAAAGCCGGTGGTGAAGCTGCAAAAATTGTGTTCTCGGGTTTGGGTAAATCTGAAGCGGATATTCAAAAAGCATTGGAAGTGGGGATTGCCTGCTTTAACGTTGAGTCACATGCCGAGCTGGATCGCATCCAGAAAGTAGCGGCTAAGATGGGTAAAAAAGCCCCGATTTCTTTACGCGTCAATCCAGACGTTGATGCCAAAACCCATCCTTATATTTCGACGGGTTTAAAAGAAAACAAGTTTGGTATTCCATCGGAGAGCGTATTTGACACTTACCAATACGCAGCATCTTTGCCGAATCTGGAAATAGTGGGAATTGACTGTCATATCGGTTCGCAATTGACTGAAACCCAGCCTTTTGTCGATGCACTGGATCGTGTCATTGTGATGATTGATAAGCTGAAAGAGCTGGGGATTCAGTTGAAACATATCGACATTGGAGGTGGCTTGGGAGTGACCTATAGAGATGAAACTCCGCCATCTGTCGAAGAATATGCCAATGCACTGCGTCCGGCCCTGGAAAAGCTGGGTCTAAAAGTTTATATGGAACCGGGCCGTAGCATTTCAGCCAATGCCGGCGTATTGCTGACTAAAGTAGATTTACTGAAACCAACGGTTCACCGCAACTTTGCCATCATCGATGCCGCGATGAATGACTTGATCCGCCCGGCGTTGTATGAGGCCTGGATGGATATTCAGCCGGTAACACCACGTACAGATACAGCGAGTAAAGAGTGGGATGTGGTCGGTGCGATCTGTGAGACGGGTGACTTTCTGGGTAAAGAGCGTCAGCTTGCCATTCAGGAAAATGATGTGCTGGCTGTACTGGGTGCAGGCGCATATGGTTTTGTGATGAGCTCGAACTATAACAGCCGTGGCCGAGCCGCTGAAGTGATGGTCAATGGTGATCAGGCACATCTGATTCGTGAACGTGAAACGATTGAATCACTTTGGGAACGCGAGCGTTTATTGCCTTAAAAGGAGTAAATCAAAGTGTTATTAGAATTTACCAAGATGCATGGCCTGGGCAATGACTTTATGGTGGTGGATCTGATCAGCCAACGCGCTTATCTGGATACGCTGACCATTCAACGTTTGGCTCACCGTAATTTTGGTGTGGGTTTTGATCAACTGCTGATTGTTGAACCGCCTGATATTCCAAGTGCAGATTTTAAATATCGTATTTTTAACGCCGATGGTTCTGAGGTTGAACAGTGTGGTAATGGCGTGCGTTGTTTTGCGCGTTTTGTGCATGAACGTCAACTGACCAGTAAGACCAAAATCAAGGTGCAGACCAAAGCTGGCATCATTGAGCCGGAGCTGGGGGCCAATGGCTGGGTGCGGGTCAATATGGGCTATCCGAAATTCCTGCCGCAGGAGATTCCATTCCTGGCGGATGAGCCGGATAATTTATATGACATCGATTTGGAAGGTGATAGAAAGCTGACCATTGATGTGGTGAATATGGGCAATCCACATGCGGTGACTATTGTTCCGAATGTGCTCACCGCAGATGTCGCAAAAATTGGTCCGCAGGTAGAATCGCATCAGCGTTTTCCTGCCCGGGTCAATGCCGGTTTTATGCAGATTGTGGATGAAATGCATGCACGTTTGCGAGTCTATGAGCGTGGGGTCGGGGAAACTCTGGCCTGTGGCACAGGGGCCTGTGCGGCAGCAGTTTCAGGTATGCGCCGTGGCTTGCTGTCCAGTAAGGTCGAGATGGAGCTTGCTGGCGGCAAATTGCAGATTGAATGGGTCGAGGGCGATGTGGTCTGGATGACCGGGCCAACGGCAAATGTCTATGAAGGACGTCTGGATCTACGTTATTTTCAGGGTTAATGTAGAACCTCGGGCGATCTAAAAAAGCGCTGTGCTCAGAACGGCGCTTTTTTTATGTTAGGATAAAATTATATTAAATGCATAGAACAACAACGCCATGAATCAGCTTGTATTTTTACCAGGAGCATCAGGCAGTCAAGGTTTCTGGCAACCTTTGACTACTTATTTAGCACCAGGACAGGCTTATCAGATTTTGGCTTATCCGGGATTCGATGGCATCGCGCCAAATTCGGCCATTCACAACCTGCATGATCTGCAAGCCTATCTGAATCAGCAGATTGAAGCAGATTCTATCTTGGTTGCACAGTCTATGGGCGGTGTGCTGGCGCTTGGGCTTGCGCTTAATCACCCCGAAAAAGTCAAAGGACTGGTTTTGCTGGCTACATCTGGCGGCCTAAACGTGCAGCAGTTTGGCTGTGCAGACTGGCGAAAAGGTTATCGCGAGCAGTTTAAGGCAGTCCCTGACTGGTTTTTAGAAGACCAAACCGAATTTAGTCCGGAGCAACTTGCCAGCCTTGAGATTCCCATCTTGCTGATCTGGGGAGATCAGGATTCTTTAAGTACTGTTCAGCTAGGACAATATCTGGAACAGACCTTTCGAAGTGCAACACTACATACCCTCCAAGGCGGGGATCACTTTTTTGCTGCCAGTCAGCCTGCACAGGTGGCTGCGCTGATTGATACCTATCTGGAGCGTATTTAATGGAATATATGGAGGGAACTGCTAAAGAGTTGCTCGGGATCTGGTTAAAAGAACGGGAAATTCAAAACCAGTCCAAACATACTTTACAGGCTTATACGCGTGATGTGACTGATTTTCTGGAATTCTGTGCACAGCAAAAACTGGCTTTAAATGATGTCGAAGCCACAGATTTGCGTCAGTTTCTGGCTGAAAAGGTAGAACAGCAAGGCTTGAGTTCAAGCAGTTTGCAACGCATGCTGTCCTCTATCCGCCAGTTCATGAAATGGGCGCAGCAGTCTCAGTATCTGGTCTTTAATCCGGCCGATGATTTTCAGCTGAAGCGTCAGTCACGTCCTTTGCCGGGAATGATTGATATTGAAACGGTCAACCAAATTCTAGATCAGTCCGCGCCCGAAACTCAAGCACAGCAGCAGATGTGGCTGAGAGACAAAGCAATTTTGGAGTTGTTATATTCCAGCGGCTTGCGGCTAGCGGAAATTCAAGGTCTAAGAATCAAGGACATTGATTTCAATCGTCAATTATTAAGAATTACCGGTAAGGGGAACAAAACTCGAGTGGTACCATTTGGTTCAAAAGCCAAAGACAGCTTAATGGAATGGCTGAAAATTTATCCGTTATGGAATGGTGACTTTGTCGCAGATGCGAATGTCTTTATTACCCAAAAAGGCCAGCCACTGGGCGCCCGTCAAATTGAAAACCGGGTCAAGTTTCAGGCACAGCGCGCCGGTGTAAATGTCGATCTGCATCCGCATTTATTAAGACATTGTTTTGCCAGTCACATGCTGTCAAATAGCGGAGATCTACGCGCCGTTCAGGAGATGCTGGGGCATAGCAATTTAAGCACCACACAAATTTATACCCATCTTGATTTTGACCGTCTGGCACAGATTTATGATCAAGCCCATCCTCGCGCCCAACTTAAAAAATCGGACAGTTTTTAAAAATTAAGAGAGCAAGCAGGCTTTGCCGGTTTATGGTTTGTTAATTCTGGCGACCTCCTTGTCATCTAATTTAAATCAGGGGGTGAAACAATAGGGAGTCTATCTAGATGGCATTTGAACTATTGTCGCATAATAAAAAGTCAATTTATAAGGTATAAAAGCCTCCTATCAGTATAAAGTGGGTTTGCATGAATAATCGAAGGGAAGGAAATTATTAACTGCCCCCACTCGTCATGTAAATATTGGAAAGAAAAATATAGGCAAAGTAATGATTTTAGATATTTTAGAGAAATATGATCAATTAACTGCTGCACAAAAAGAAATTTTTGCAGGCTATGGCTTGCGTCAGGTCAAACACTTTGTAGAAATCAGTTTAGCCAAGATTGAACCTATACTTCCGGAAAATACCGTGGTTCAAGGAGTCAATGCTGCCGGTAAAGTTCAGGCGGTAAATCCGGTTACACAACAATATTATCTGTGGATTTCAGACCTACAGTGGCAAGAAACAGCACAGCCCTCGGCTCATATTGATTTGAAAGAAGACTTTATGGCCGTTTGGGAGGTTTTTAAACTTGCGCAATATGAATTGATTGACTTAAGCCATGTACATCGTGATTTCCTGGAAAGTCAGCCTGCTTAAGGCTATATAAAATATGTGGGGCTAGAGCGTGGTGTCTGTCCAAGGCAGGATGATCAAAATATCCCACAATATTCATATTTAAACGCTGCATTACGGCTTGTGACTTTATATTATTCACTGCGGTAAATGACACAACTTCGGCAAGATTTAAATGTTGAAATGCAAAGACGAGACAGGCAAGTGCTGCTTCAGTTGCATAGCCTTTTCCCCAATACGCCTGAGCCAGACGCCAGCCCACTTCAGTACAGGGAGAAAAACTGAATTGTTGCGGTTGATAATGTAAGCCGGTAAAATCAATAAATTGTCGGCTGCATTTTAATTCTAGTGCCCAAAATCCCCAACTCTGTTCTTCAATCAGTTGGTAGAATTTATCTGCCAAGGCATTGCTTTGCCTGGTATTCAGGCATTGTGGAAAATGGTGCATCACTTCCGGGTCTGCATTCATCTTGGCAAAAGCCGGATAGTCCGAGGGATGCCATTGCCGCAGTAATAGCCGTGTGGTCTCAATTTCAATAGGCATAAAATATTCCGGAGGTTTTTTACAAGGGAAAGAGAAGTATATTTGCTCATTTAACCCCATCTACAGTTTGTAAGTAGTCGCTAATTCTGAACCCTCAGACTTTAAAATCAAACCCCCTGAATTCGGCATGCTTTGGGGATGAAAGAAGGGAGAAAGTACAAGAAAATTTAACCTGAATGGAGGAGAAATAGACATCAGAATAATACTTCATCGAAGATGAATGGTCAGTCAGAGAAAGCTATGTCTAAAATGACAAAAATATTAAGGCCAGAGAATTGATTATTTTGTGGGCCAAAAGAGGTGGGCTGGATATTTTAGCAGCACTACATCAAAACTACTGATGGAATTAATCAAATAAAAAAATACTAAAAATCAAAGGTTAATTTTTATATAAAACTGGATGCAATCCCTTGTAATAAAAAGATACTTATTAATTGTGAACGCATCGTTCAAGGAAATTTATATATTTTTACAGCTCTTTCCTGAATTGTGACTTGACCGAAATGCCGTACGCATTGCAAGATAGGGCACCTAAAAAAATTTAAGTGAAGAGTTACAATAACTTTTCTCAACATTTACATTTGCTAAAACAGCCGAGGATTACATGAAGGCTCTTGTTGCTGTAAAACGTGTGGTTGATGCCAACGTTAAGGTTCGCGTTAAGCCGGACAACAGTGGTGTTGACTTAACAAACGTTAAAATGTCAATTAACCCATTCTGTGAAATCGCAGTGGAAGAAGCGGTTCGTTTAAAAGAAAAAGGAACTGTTTCAGAAATCGTTGTTGTATCTATTGGTCCTAAAGAGGCGCAAGAACAAATCCGTTCTGCGATGGCGCTTGGCGCTGACCGCGGTATTCTGGTGGAAGCTGATGATAGTCAGCTGGGTGCACTGGAAATTGCCAAAATTCTAAAAGGTGTGGTTGACGCTGAACAACCGCAACTGATCCTTCTGGGTAAACAGGCAATTGATGACGACTCTAACCAGGTTGGTCAGATGCTGGGTGCGCTTATGGGTGCAGGCCAAGGTACATTCGCTTCGGAAGTTAAAGTTGAAGGCGATAAAGTACAAGTGACGCGTGAAATCGACGGTGGTCTACAAACTGTTGAATTATCACTTCCAGCGATCATTACCACTGACTTGCGTTTGAACGAGCCACGTTATGCAGCTCTGCCAAATATTATGAAAGCGCGTAAAAAGCCGCTGGATACCAAGTCTCCTGCAGATTTCGGTGTAACCGCTACAACTAAACTGAAAACAGTGAAAGTTGAGTCTCCTGCAGAGCGTAAAGCTGGCGTACAAGTGAAGTCTGTAGATGAGCTTGTAGAAAAATTGAAAAACGAAGCGAAAGTGATCTAATACAGAAGGATAAAAATCATGAGTATTTTAGTTATCGCTGAGCACGACAACAAAGCATTAAACGCTGCTACTTTAAACGTTGTTGCTGCGGCGCAAAAAATCGGTGGTGATATCACTGTATTGGTAGCGGGTTCTGGCGCGCAAGCAGTTGCTGATCAGGCTGCGAAAGTGGCTGGTGTAAGTAAAGTATTACTTGCTGATGACGCTGCTTATGCAAACCAGCTGGCTGAAAACGTAGCGAAACTGGTTGCAGAACTAGGCAAAGGCTATAGCCATATTCTGGCTGCTTCTACGACAACTGGTAAAAATATTCTGCCACGCGCAGCTGCTTTATTAGATGTCAGCATGATCACTGACATCATTGCGGTTGACGGTCCTAAAACCTTCAAGCGCCCAATCTATGCAGGTAACGCGATTGCAACTGTAGAATCAGGCGAAGACATCGTACTGGGCACGGTTCGTGGTACGGCATTTGATGCTGTGGCAGCAGAAGGTGGTTCAGCTGCGGTTGAAGCTGCGGCGTCCCAAGGTGATGCCGGTATTTCTAAGTTTGTATCAGAAGAAATTGTGAAATCTGAGCGTCCAGAACTGACAGCTGCGCGTATTGTGGTTTCAGGTGGTCGTGGTGTGGGGTCGGGTGAAAACTATCACGCAATTCTTGATCCACTGGCTGACAAGCTGGGTGCTGCTCAAGGTGCTTCACGTGCTGCGGTAGATGCTGGTTTTGTTCCTAATGACATGCAAGTGGGTCAAACAGGTAAAATTGTTGCACCTGAACTTTATATCGCTGTCGGTATCTCTGGGGCGATTCAGCATTTGGCAGGTATGAAAGAATCTAAAGTGATCGTTGCGATTAACAAGGATGAAGAAGCACCAATTAATGCAGTTGCTGACTACTGGTTAGTAGGTGACTTGAATACTGTTATTCCTGAATTGGTTTCTAAAATCTAATTCCTGAATCAGGTTTAAAAAAGACGCTCTTGTGTAAGCAGTTAAAGTAATACTTTACTGTTTTGCTCAAGGGCGTTTTTTATGGCCGGTGTTAAAGTTCGAGCGATGAGTGATTTTTGTACGTTACATTTCCAATAGGAGGGGGTTCTAAGTTAAGGGTAGAGTAGGGCTATGCTCGTATTGTGTCTTTGCAATGTGTGATTAAAACACACAGGGCTATTATTCGTATAAAGCATTTATGATATTATTCGCCATCTTTTTTTTAAGCTTTACCCTACTTTGTCGTTTGGGTAGGAGTAGTCTTTTGTTGGTCGATACCCGGCTTACGTGGCCGATTGTAGCCATTGCCATCCTGTGTTTTTTATTTCCATTCTCTGCTGATCTGCAAGTACCATTATACGATGGTGAAATAGTTCGTTTTGTGGAAAATTTACAAGCCTTGTTATTGCTAATGTGTGCCATATTTAGCTATTTCTATATTCGGCCCTTAGATTTGCAAGACGGAAAAAAGCAGTTTTGGTTGTGGGCAGTCCTGTGGTGGTTGTTGCTGTTTGGGCGCAGCACCAGTTGGGGGCGAGATTATTTTCCTGAGGTTCCTAAGCCTTATTTTCGTGCAATTTCGATCATGTTGATTTCCCCAGTGGTATTTATGCTGTTTTCTGAGCATTTAAGAAAAGAAATTATTCGAAAGCTTAAGCATTTTATGCTGCCAGTATGGGCGCTAGTATTGGCTTGTTCGGGCTTAATTATTTCAGATGCGATTGAGCATGAGCGTGTCATTGATACATTATTTCTACGTGACATTCAGTATAAGGATTTGATGGAAGAGCTTTATGAGTTCCCCTTAATCCTAGGGTTATTTTTGATCAGCTTTCATTTGATGAAGCAAGATAAATCCGAATAAATATAACTGCTGCGTATGAAAGGTTTTTAAGCCCGCTTGATTTGAAATGTGAGCGATTTAGCCAATTCCTAGCATAAGATGATATGTGGCTATATTTCTATTTTTGTTTGGCGGTTTGTGTAAAAAATAATCACTAAATTTAAGTAAATTAACAAGATTAAGATTGAAGCTAAAGCACAAAATTAGCCAGGTTTATGCTATAATTTAGGGCTGTATTTTAGTTTTTAGCTCTGTCGTTTGAGTTAATAATTTTGCTGGATTTACGACATATAAATATAAGCCAAAGCTGGCTTATAGAATAAGGAGTATGCATGAGCGTATCGGAAATTAGACCGATTGCCATTGAGGATGAACTCAAGCACTCGTATTTAGACTATGCAATGAGCGTGATCGTTTCACGTGCCTTGCCGGATGTACGAGATGGTCTAAAACCTGTTCATCGTCGTGTGCTTTTCGCAATGCACGAATTGGGCAATGACTACAACAAAGCTTACAAAAAGTCTGCCCGTGTTGTAGGTGACGTCATCGGTAAATATCACCCGCATGGGGATTTAGCCGTTTATGAAACAATTGTACGCATGGCACAGGACTTCAGTTTACGTTACCAACTGGTAGATGGACAAGGGAACTTTGGTTCGATCGATGGCGATAGTGCTGCTGCGATGCGTTATACCGAAGTCCGCATGCGTAAGCTGACCCATGAATTACTGGCGGATCTTGAAAAAGATACCGTTGACTGGGAAGACAACTACGACGGCTCAGAACGTATTCCACAAGTGATGCCGACCCGTATTCCAAACCTGCTGGTCAATGGTGCTGCGGGGATTGCAGTCGGTATGGCGACCAATATGGCACCGCACAACATGACAGAAGTGGTGAATGCGTGTCTGGCCTATGCAGATAACCCGAATATCAGCATTGAAGGATTAATGGAGCATATTTCCGGTCCAGATTTCCCTACAGGCGGTATTATCTATGGTAAATCAGGGATTGTTGATGCTTACCGCACCGGTAAAGGCCGTTTGCATATCCGTGGTAAATACCATTTTGAGGAAGATCAGAAGTCTGGCCGTACCACCATTGTATTTACTGAAATTCCTTATCAGGTCAATAAAGCTAAAACCATTGAGCGTATTGCCGAGCTGGTTAAAGAGAAAAAACTCGAAGGAATTTCAGAACTTCGTGACGAATCTGATAAAGATGGGATGCGTATTGCGATTGACCTGAAGCGTGGTGAAAATGCTGAAGTCATCGTTAACAACCTGTTTCTGAATACCCAGCTGGAAAACTCGTTCAGCATTAATATGGTTTGCCTGGACAATGGCCAGCCAAAATTGATGAACCTGAAAGATATTGTTGCAGCGTTTATCCGTCACCGTCAGGAAGTTGTGACCCGCCGGACCATGTTCGAATTACGCAAGGCGCGTGAACGTGGTCATATATTAGAAGGCCTGACAGTTGCGCTGGCAAATATTGATGCCATCATTGAAACCATCAAAACTTCTGCTAACCCTGCTGAAGCGCGTGAGCGTTTGCAAGCGGGTGAGTGGGCAGCAGGTGGTGTGGCAGCATTGCTTGAAAAGGCGGGCGCTGTTTCTGTACGTCCTGATGAAATTGAAGGCGAAGATCCAAACCGTCCATTTGGTATTGATGGTGATGTGTATCGTTTATCTCCGACTCAAGTCAACGCGATTATGGAATTGCGTTTACACCGTTTGACCGGTCTTGAGCAGGATAAACTTCAAGCTGAATATTCTGAAATCTTGGCTCAAATTGCTGAATATACTGCTATCTTAAATGACTTCAACTTATTGATGAATGTGATTAAAGAAGAGCTTGCGCTGGTGCTGCAACAATATGGCGATGCACGTAAGACAGATATTGTTGAGTCTCGTATCGACTTCTCGCGTGAAGATCTGATTCCAGAAGAGCAGATGGTATTGACTGTTTCCCAGTCAGGTTATGCAAAAACTCAGCCATTGTCTGATTATGCCGCACAACGTCGTGGTGGCCGCGGCAAGTCTGCTACTTCGATGAAAGAAGATGATTATATCCAACATCTGATTGTGACCTCGAGCCATGCTACGGTGCTTTGTTTTACCAATGTTGGTAAAGTTTATCGTCTGCGTGTGTTTGAAGTGCCGCAAGCCTCACGTGGTTCCAAAGGCCGTCCAATGGTCAACCTGTTACCACTGGAAGAGCATGAAACCATTACTGCGATTCTGCCAGTCATGGAAGCGCCGAAGAAATTCAAAGAGCGTCTGGCAGGCTTCCGTAGCTTTGTAAAAGCAAATATGGAACAGCTGCAGAAGAATGACATTATCGCCAAGCATTATGCGGGTCTGGAAGCAGCATTTGCAGAGCTTAAAGATGGAGATGACCTGTCTGATGCCTTGCGTGTTCAGCTGAAGGAGTTGGGCGTTGAGCTTTCTGCGACTGATCTGGATGATGAAGTTGTTGCTGAATTTGCAGAGCTGGCAGAAAACCTGCGTAAAAACTTCTATGTGTTTATGGCTACCGAGTACGGTACGATTAAACGTGTAGAACTGGAACAGTTCTCCAATGTCCGTTCAAATGGTCTGCGTGCGATTGAGCTGAATGGCGATGATACCCTGATTGGCGTGGCCATTACCGATGGCGAACAGCAGATCATGCTGTTCTCGAATGAAGGCAAGGCAATCCGTTTTGCAGAAACTGATGTTCGTGCCATGGGGCGTTCAGCCAAAGGTGTACGCGGTATGCGTGTAACCATCGGCGCTGCTCAGGTCGAAGATGCCGAAGATGCAGATGTCGAGTCTGATGATGACGAGGCGATTGAAACCAGCTTTATTAGCCGTATTGTATCACTGGTGGTCGTTCCAGAAACAGGTGAAGTGCTGTGTGCTTCTGCCAATGGTTATGGTAAACGTACCACAGTAGATGAATTCCCGACCAAGAAACGCGGCGGTAAAGGCGTAATTGCAATCAAGACGTCCGAGCGTAATGGTGAACTTGTAGGTGCAGTTGCGATTGATGCTTCTAAAGAGTTGATGCTGATTTCAGATGGCGGAACATTGGTACGGACTCGTGCATCCGAAGTTGCACAAACTGGCCGTAATGCTCAAGGGGTTCGTCTGATCCGTCTTGGTGAAGATGAAACACTGGTTGGTGTAGAAGCCATTGAAGCGGTTGAAGATGAAGAGTTGGATGTATTGGCAGATACTGAAAATACAGAGTCGACTGCGGATCTTGTGGCTGGTGAGCAAGATGCTGAACAGGCAGATGATAACGCTACAGTAAAAGAGTAAATTCTTCACTGAACAAGAGGACGCTGCGGCGTCCTTTTTCATACATCGACTAAAAAAAGGTGAATGATGAAAACCAGATTAATGCTACTGGCTACCCTGATCGGATTGCATGGCTGTACTCAAGAGGAGATTCCGAATCCTAGTCCGGCACAGGAACAGGCTGCGGAAGCTGCTTATAATGATTTGCGTGAGGGTAAATATGATAAATTTTTGACCCATCTTGAACCTCAGCTACAGGCAGAATTTAAAGATAACCAGAAGCTAATGAAGCGCTTTTCTCGCACGATTCCTCAAGAAGCTTATAAGACCAAAACTTTAATGAGCAAACGCATTGAAGAGGAAAAAGGAGTGACTCAATATAAGATCAGTTATGAAATTGCCTATCCCAAAAATCTGGTGCAATATGATGTCAGTTTTGATCAGCCTCATGGTAGCAGCAAAATTCGTAACTTTAATATTCAGGTTTTTGGTGAATAACGTTGTGTTGGATGGGTGTTAATGAAACACGGCTTAATTTAACTGTGTGGGCGTAGTCGATAATAGCCTAAGCCTATGCAGATCATGCCGACCACAAACAGATAAGCAAGCTTTCCTAGAATCAGATGAGTGGGCACGCCCATCTGATTCAGCTGGATAAACATTTGAACAATCTGTGTCGAAGGTAAAGCCTGTCCAATGAATTGCATCCAGACGGGCATTGCAGCGTGTGGCCAGGCAACTCCGGACAGCATAAAAAATGGAATGGAAGTGAAGACAATTACATGTCCGGCACGTTCCGGCATATCTAGAAAACTGGCGAACAGGATCGTGATGCCAATTATACAGAACACAAACACTGGTACAGCGAGTAGCATGCCCCAGAAATTGCCACCACGTGGATAGTCAAACAACCAGAAGGTAAAGCCAAACAGGTAATAACAGCCCAGACAACCAATCATCAAAATGGCCAGACCAATCCCGCCCAAGGTAGTTAGATTAAGTATCTGTTTATTTTCCCGGTACAGGGCAATTAGCATGCTAAGTCCCAGAAAAATTGTCTGATGAATAATCAGTGGTGCAACAGCTGGAAATACATAACTGCCATAGCCGGATAGGGGATTGAAAAGCGGAATCTGGTGAATAGACAGGGCAGGTGAGAAATGTGAAATTTCGCTAAAACGTTCAGTATATTCACTTAGAGTATTTTCAACGGAAGCCACTAGACCTAAGCCAATCTGTTTAGTAATCAGGAAATTGGCTGCACTCAGGTATAGCCCGATCCCCCCATTTTCCCCATGTAGAAGGGATTGTGAAAGATTGTCCGGTAATAACAAGATCCCGTCAGCTTTTTGAGCTTCTACCCATTGCCTGGCTTCAGCAAAATTCCCGGTGACGGCTATGGTCTGTACATTCGGGCTTTGACTGACGTGACTGATAATGCTGCTGGTTAGGGCGCTTTGCTCTTCATCGACAATAATAATCGGCAAGGCTTCGGCCTGTTCAGCTTTGTAGGCGGTTGGATAGAAAAAGCTGTAAAATAGTACCGAGAGAATCAGCGTGGTAAAAATACTGCTATTGCTGACAATATCTTTAAAGGTTTTGCAGTAAGCCCTCCAGAGTGCTTTCATGTCGACACTCCTTTAGTGGTCTTCTTTAAAAAAATATAGGCCAGTCCGGCGTAAAGTAGTACATAGATTATCAGTATTAACATCGGTTGCAGTGAAATAGCTTGCGGACTGCCAATCACCCATTGCTCGGTTTGTAATTTGGCATAAGGTGTATAAGGAATAATATGGGCCCAGAACTGGGTAAACAGCGGGGCATTATTTAAGGGTAAAGTCACACCGGCAAAACTGAGCGATGAACCACCATAGACCGCGAGTAGGCCAAAAGATTTGGTCAGGTCCTGCGTAGCGAGTACGACCGCGCTACTGATAAAGGCATAGGCGCTATAGAATAAGATTTGAGCCAATACAATCAGCCAGAATGAGCCGGCAATAAACCAGCCGCGGAACTCAACCATCCACAACATCCAGGCCCAGGTCCAGAGACAGAAGATCGCCACATAGACCAGATTCTTAGAGAGAAGGGCTGACCAGAGATTCTGTTTATTAATCCAATGATGAAAAGTATGCCGCCTGAGCTCCTGACCTACTGAAAAAGCCACACAGCAACACAAGAGCAAATGCAGAATCGCCGGAACCATATACGGTTCCAGATAAAACTCATAATTCAGCTGCGGGTTATAAAGTGGAGAAATTTTAATATTCGGTGTTGGTGCATTCAGATCAGGCAGAGTATTGCCCAGATACTGTTTTCCGGTAAATTCAGCCATTGCCTGTAGTGTACTGAGTAACATGGCTGAAGAAATGGTATTGCCGATACTGAAATAGCTCTGATTAAAGGCAATACTGATTTCGGCATCTTGTGCCTGGACCAGTCGCTGTTCGGCACCTGTAGGAATATGGATGTAGCCCCAGATTTTATTCTGGTTGAGCAGTTTTTCAACCTCAACGCTCTGATCAGAAACGCTATACACTCGCAGAGTAGAATTCAGAGATAAATGATCATAAATCTGAGTACTCAGGCTGCTTTGATCTTGGTCAATAATAGCAATCGGTAAATGATCCGGTTTGCCTTTGGCAAACATGCTGCCGAATAAAATTAAAATGCAGGCAGGGGCCAGCAAGACCAGCGCCAGATCCCATTTTTCTCTATATAAATAGGCTAATTCACGCCGAATGCCGGCCCAGAATCCAGTTGCCATTTATTTCGGCTCTTGCAGTTTAAACAATACACTCATGCCGACTTTCAGTTCTGGAATTTTGGCGGCAGGCACGAGATGAACTTTAAAACTGCGCACATCATAACCGCCAGTTTGGCGGGTAGTCTTGATCGTGGCAAACTCACCTTCAGCACTGATACTTTTTACATTAAAGTTCGCGGTTTTATTAAGGGCCGGGATATAACCTTCGAGCTGCTTTTGTTCGTGTAAAGAAGCATATTGATCTTCACGGATATTCAGACTGACCCAGCGTTCTGCCGAAATTAGGCTGACCAGAGGTACAGCAGTTGCGACCAGCTCCGAAACATTGCCATAGGTTTTGGATACCGTGGCATCGATCGGGGCCAGTAATTCAGTTTCTGCCTCAAGGGCATTGGCTTCGGCTACCGCTGCCCGGGCGATGTCTACCTGTGCGTCGGCTGAGCTTTTTTGCTGCGGTGTACTGCCACGTTTGGCGCGGATATATTGCTGATAGGCCGCTTCAGTCATTTGTGTGGCCGACTGTGACGCTGCATACAGTTCATCGCGGCGCTGACGGGAAATCACTCCTTCTTTAAACAGGTTTGCCCCCCGCTGATAGGAGGTTTTTGCCAGCTGTTCTTGCGCTTTCAGTGATTGCCAGTTGGCCTGCAGAGAAGCAATATTTTCGTCCTGTGAACCGCGTTCTGCGGTGGATTGGAGGGCTAGGGCAGACTGCAAAGTGGCGAGTGCCTGCTGTTTTTTCGCTTCAATTTCAGGACTATGTAATTTAACCAGTACCTGACCTTTCTTTACTTCATCACCTTCCTGCACATAGATCCTTTCAATCCGGCTTGGAACTTTGGTCGCAACCTGCACTGTTTTCGCTTCAACCCGACCTTGCAGTTCGAGCGCTTTAGGTTGATAGGTCTTCCAGAGGCCAAACCCAATCAAAACCAGAATGACCAGAATCAAGCTGCCCAGCAGATATTTCTTGCCAGACTTTTCTTGTTGTGCTTCGGCAGGATTTTCTTCAGTTTGATTGTTGTGTGCTACTTTTGAAGCAGGTTCATTAACCGGAGGATCAAGCTTTTGCTCATCAGTCATATTTGGCTCCATCAACGAATATAGTGAGTATTGGTATGCTGCATATAGTCTGGAAACTCAGCAATAGAGCCATGACTTTGTAATAATGTGGCGAGGGAGATGACATACTTATAAGCATTTAATGCTGTCTCTGCCTTTAAACTGCTCAGCATATTTTGTGCATCAATCACCTGAGTTGCAGTGCCGACATCTTCCTTAAAAGACAATTCTTGAATACGCAAATTTTCCAGAGCTGCTTTCATATTTTGTTGTAATAAAACATCGCTTTGCTGGGCACTGACTGCTTCACTAAACGATTTATAAATCAGGTTTTCAACTTCCTGCTGGGTACGTGCTGTCATCAGTTCGGCAGCATAACGTTTCAGTTCGGCAGCCTGAATGTTTTTGTTTTTATCAATGCCGGAAAACAAGTTATAACGTGCTGCAACCCCAACAATCCAGTTTTGCTGTGCGTCCAGACTGTATTCGCCAAAGGCAAAGACATTTGGCTTTTGAGCTGCCTGCTGGGCTTTGACATTGGTTTTGGCCAGTTCGGTATCCAGTTTCATTTTTTTAATTAAAGGTGAATTCTGGCTAAAACTGCTGAGCAGGATATTTACATTTTGTGGTTCAGCCCGATTGACAAATAAAGGCGTGCTCAACTCGGTAATAGTATTGTCCTGCAACAGGTTGTTCAACTGGAACAGTGCAGCATTCAGATTGGCCTGAGTATTTTGCTGGGTTCGATCAGCATTATTACGCGCCACTTCAAACTGCATACGCTGCCCTTTGCTAATAAATCCCTGCTGTTCCATTTTCAGGGCATTGCGATAATGTTGTTGCATGGCATTTGAATTAAAACGCGCTGCCTCTAATAACTGCTTTTGCAGTTGTACACTAAAATAGGCCTGAATCAGTTCAAAACGCTGTGTATCTTGCTGTTGCTGATTGCTCAGTTCACTGCGTCCAGCCTGAATCGTGGCAACCTCTTTGGCACTGCGGGTCAGTCCACCGGTATAAAGTGGCATCATAACTGAAACACTAGGGCGGACCACTTGGTCTTCAAGCACTACATTGGTTGAATCTGGAATTAAATCCACGCCATCCCGAATAGGTTGTTTCAGGCTTTCTTTAAGCGGGTCAGCGATACTCTGGTCTAAATTAAACTCATCAATCTTATTATTTAAACCACTGCTCAGAGACTGCTCAAGATTATTTTTAACCGCCCCTAAAGGAATGTCTAATTCATTACGAAAGGCATAGGCCCGGACATTTAGATCGATACGTGGTAATCCAATTCCTTTAATCGCTTCGGCTTCCAGTTTAGAAGCCTGTTCAAGGCTTTGAAAAGCCTGACCCGAATAAGAGCGCTGTAGCAATTGTCGTTCTGCATCCTGAAAGCTGATGTTTTGTGCATAGCTAAAACTGCCATACATCATGAATGCAAGCACACTAAAACCCCAGCAGACATATGGTTTATTTTTCTTCATGTTCATCAAGTTAGTGATGTAAAAGTCACATTAAATCAGTCTAGGCTGAATTATAAATCAAGTATTTGCAAGACAGGCGACAGTAAAGTTGTAGTATTGTTGTAATTGAAACCCATCCCGTTTAAATGATCTACTTTGATTGTTATCCTGATCGCGTCTAAACAAGCACAAATTGAAAAATTATACTATTTCTATTCCCAAACTTCCCCCGCTCCTAAAATACCTTCAGAGTTGAGTGCGGCCATATTTTATCTATATAACTTCTATGCAGTGAAATCATGAATTTAAAAACTAAAAATAGAAAAAATTCAAATTATCCTTTGAATCTAGATTGATTTTTTGACTGTATTTCACTTCCTGGATTGAAATAATTTTGTGCAAGGAAGGCTGATATATGGTTAAATGCCATCATTTTATTGTGTTTCACTCTGAAAGGAAAAATCATGCGCGCGTACAACTTCTGTGCTGGTCCTGCTGCATTACCTACTGCCGTTCTTGAAAAAGCTCAAGCTGAAATGCTGGACTGGCACGGTAAGGGGCTTTCGATCATGGAAATGAGTCACCGTAGTGCCGACTATGTTGCGGTGGCTGAAAAAGCAGAAGCTGATTTACGTAAGCTCATGAATATTCCTGAAAATTATAAAGTATTATTTTTGCAGGGTGGGGCATCCTTACAATTCTCGGCGATCCCTTTGAATTTGCTGGGTAAAAACAACAAAGCTGACTATATTCACACGGGGATCTGGTCTGAAAAAGCCCTGAAAGAAGCAAAGCGCTATGGCGATATTAATGTCGTTGAAGCTGGCACCCAGATTGAGGGTAAATATGCCATTAGCGCACAAAGCGAATGGACATTGTCTGATGACGCAGCTTATGTGCATTATGCCGACAATGAAACCATTGGCGGTCTGCAATTTGCGGATATTCCAGAAACAGATAAGCCACTGGTATGTGACTTCTCTTCAAGTATTCTGTCTGCGCCACTGGATGTATCTAAATTTGGTCTGATTTATGCCGGTGCGCAAAAGAATATTGGTCCTGCCGGTTTAACGTTGGTGATTATCCGTGAAGACTTGCTGGATCAGGCAAAACCTGAGATTCCAAGCATCCTGAGATATGCGGATCAGGCTAAAAATGGCTCTATGGTCAATACTCCATCGACCTATGCGTGGTACCTGTCAGGTCTGGTATTTGAGTGGCTGCTAGAAAATGGCGGTGTAGAGGCTATACATAAAATGAATATGGAAAAAGCAAACTTGCTTTATGGTTATATTGATGCCAGCGATTTTTATGCGAATCCGATTGCTAAGGCAAACCGTTCAATCATGAATGTGCCATTTACCTTGGCTCATCCAGAACTTGAAAAACAGTTCCTGAAAGAAGCTGAAGCCAATCATTTGTTGAATCTTGCCGGCCACCGTTCAGTTGGCGGTATGCGCGCCAGCATTTACAATGCTGTTGCTCTGGAAGGGGTGCAGGCATTGGTGAATTTTATGGATGACTTCGCTCAACGCAATGCTTAATGCCTGAAAAGCAGAAACCCGGCAATGGCCGGGTTTTTTTGTGCAGCTATAGTTTAAAAAATAAAAGTATGAAGGATAAAACCACAGATCAGCATGCCCAGTGCAAAAAATACACATGACATCATATCGAGATCATAGCGGGAACCAAGTCGATGTTCGACTTGCTGTAAATTTTCTTCTTGCACGATTTTCATAGATATTTATAGTCCGATCTATTTATCGTAAATCATTATTTGTTGACCGTATTTTTATCATAAAAAATTGATTAAATAAAGAACATTCCGAGCTAAACTTGTTAAAGTTCGTATTGTTTAAATAACCAGGTTAAATATCTAAAGATTTATTCTAAGTTTTTTAATTTCATAATTTTTATAATCTTAAAAGCTTAATTAAACACATTCACAAGAACGCTTCATTGAGTTTAAAAGCTTTTATAAAACGAAGTAAAATAAAGTCGAAATTCATTATTTTCGCTTCAATCAACCCATCAAAAATAATCGGAAAATAGAAAAAAATCAGGAAAAGTTAAGTTAAAAATAACCAGGAGATATTCGGCTATAAGTGAATATCTCCTCTCTTTGCAAGTTATGCTGATTTTTTATAGATACTGGCCTGAATCCAGAGATTGCCTCGAATATACTGTCCGATTTCAAAATCCTTATATTCGGTATTGCGAGTAGCAATCCGGATGAGGGTGGCGGGCTGGCCTTCATCATGAAGCAGGGTGACATCGTATAAAGTATAGTTCTGAGCCATAAATTGCATGGTGGTTTTGCCGACAATATTGCCCTGGAACCAGGCTTCATCTTCCTGCCCCAAGGTTTCGCCGTAGAGATAGGCCACCATTTTGGAAAAATCGACAGTGACGGGTTCTTTATCTTCTTCGGTTTTGGGTTCCCATGCATCAATCTGTTCCTGCAAATTCTCAGGAGCTACACCGTTATTGGCCGCCAGAATATCATTTAGGGCACGGTGATGTTTAATGGATGCCGGGTCATCCACCACCAGGTGTTCATGATCACCGACGGCTTCAAGCTCATAAGCCCAGGCATTCAGGTTGACGATATAAGACTGGTCTTTTTCATAATGCTGTCGATTAACGCTATACAGGTTATCGAAAGCATAAATAATACTGTTGGCACCAAGATTCAGGCAAAGCACAGCTTGGGTATTGGATTTGCAGGAAATAATCCGGTCAATGCTGGCTTTGATCTGATACGGGCTTTCAAAACATGGGAATGCGGTTTTTACGGCCTGAGGCTTGTTGTTTTCTACCGCAATCACCTGACTCAACTGCACCGCAGCTTTGCTAGGTCCCTGAATCAGCCAGGTCGTTTCATCCATTTCACCTTCTTGCGTACACAGGCCCATGGGCATAACAGGCGCGTCAAGAGCTTGGCCTAACCATTGGGGAACATCTGTGCCTGGATTTTCGGTCAGCAAGGTCCAATGCTCGACATGACTACCGAAATTCTGATCATCAATGGTAATGATCTCTGGGCTATTCTGTTTTTTCATATACACAATTGATCTTGGATGACTTATTTATGTTAATCGAGGGTTATTACGATTTTTCAAGTCAATTGAATGAATTTTAAAATTAAAATGTAAATCGGATGAAATCTATTTTTTCTTGAAGGCCAGCTGTACAAGGATTCCAGCCTTAGTTTTCTGCATGGAAAAAGCCAGAACCATATTTTTAATCTTCAACCTTGAGCGGATGATTTGCTACACTAATCGGGATTTCTCCCTCTATGGAAAGCTTTGTGTTGCCATTTAAACTTTGGGTCGATGCCGATGCATTACCTCGTATCCTGAAAGATGTGATTATCCGCGCTTCAGATCGCTACCAGCTGGAAGTGACTTTTGTAGCCAATCAGCCTATAGGAATTACGCCTTCAGTACGGATTAACTCGATTCAGGCCATGAGCGGAGCAGATGCGGCGGATCAGGAAATTGTGGATCGTATGAAAGCGCATGATATTGTAGTTACCCAGGATATACCTTTGGCTGCAGAGGTGATAGAGAAGGGCGGAATTGCCATTCATCCACGCGGGGAAATCTATACTGAAGCCAATGTGAAGGCACGTCTGCATTTACGTGATTTTATGGATACCTTGCGTGGCGCAGGTGTGCAGACGGGTGGCCCACCACCCATTTCTGAACGGGATAAGCGTGAATTTTCCAGTTCATTAGACCAAACCATTCAAAAGCAGAAACGTAAAACTTCCGTTCTCTAAGAGCTTTATTCCATGCCTATACAAACCAATATGATTGTGACCTATGCCTTATTGGTTTTTATCTGGGCAACAACACCGCTGGCAATTGTCTGGAGTGTCACAGACTTGCATCCACTTTGGGCGTTGGCCTTGCGCTTTTTCTTGGCCTTGCCGTTTGCTTTTGTACTGCTGTGGATATTTAAAAGCCGATTTTCTTTAGACCGGATTTCCCTGCATAGTTATCTGGCCGGGGCATGCAGCTTTATTGGCTCACAGATTTTTACCTATCTGGCGACGGGCTATTTAAGCTCTGGGATTATCGCACTGATGTTCGGGCTGTCTCCGATTATTGCCGGCCTGATTGGTCGTTTTGTGTTTCAGCTCAAGCTTTATCCTTCACAGTGGTTAGGTATGGCGATTGCCCTGTTGGGACTTGGTATTATTTGTATTGGTGGTAAAGACCAGCATATTCAGCCTGTGGGTATTGGGCTAATGTTGCTCAGTGTGGTTGTTTATTGTGCTTCCATGTTCTGGGTGAAGCAGATCAATGCACCACTTGAGCCAATGACGCAGGCGGCCGGTTCAATTGCAGTTTCGGCACTACTGGCTGCTGCTATGTTGCCTTTTATCTGGCAATTTGTACCAACCGAAATCCCCCAGGCCAAATCCCTTATCGGGCTCAGTTATACGGTGATTATGGCCTCACTGGTCGCTATGTTCTGCTACTTTAAACTGGTACAAAAAATTAAGGCAACCACACTCTCTTTAACCACAGTGGTCACCCCGATGTTTGCCCTGTTTATTGGGGTGATATTGAATGATGAAAAATTGTCGTTTATGGCGCTGGTAGGCGTGGTTATTTTACTGTTAGGTTTACTGGTTTATTTTTCTAAAGCGATTAAGGCAAGTTATTCTGCTCGCCTTCCTGAAGACTTTTGAGACTTACATTTTACTGGCTGAAGTTGCTTTTGACCGACTCACCGAGTTTGACGCGATCCTGCGGATGTAAGGTAATAAAATAAGCTCCCGTCCGGTATCTGCCATTTTCTTCTTCACGGCTATAGGCCACCTGTGCAGTTGCCGCGATATGGAAGAAGTTCTCAGGATGGCTTAAGGTCACATGCAGATAAGTGCCTTCATTGATCAGATGGTTGCTAAAGAAGCTAAAGCCGGTCTCCGAAAAGTTGACCTGTTCCGGTATAGGCAACAGGCTTTGTACAATGGCATCGTATAAAGAGCCAGTAATAAGGTTTAATTTTTGATTAAATAAGGATAAGATTCGAGAAATTTGTTGATCTTTTTCAGACAATTGTTCTAATTCGTAGTTAACAGCATGATCAAATTGATCTAACTCGGCAAGTAGTAGAAAATAGCGAGGCAAGACAAAATTAGAGTCATAAGGGTCATTTAAGGCAACATCATCGGAAATAATCTGATAATTGATTCGTAAGGCAGCATCGATTCGAGACATGACGCGTCTTTCCGCGAATCCGCTTGGATGCTGGACATTTTCCATAATTTATTACCTCGGACTAGATGGTATGTTCAAACCAATCTCGCTGTATATAGGGTTGAAATATACTCGCGCACGGCGTAGTAACCACTTTATTTCTTTTATTGCACTGGTCTCAATGATCGGTCTCACACTCGGTGTAGCCGTCCTCATTACAGTGTTATCTGTGATGAATGGTTTTGATCGCGAGCTAAAAAACCGTGTCTTGGGAATGATACCTCAAGCAACTGTTTCTTCAACACAAATCTTAACAAATTGGCCTGAACTTGCAAACAAAATTGAACAGCATGAGCATGTCCAGGGGGTAGCACCATTTACCCAGTTACAAGGCATGCTGACCGCTCAGGGACAGGTTGCCGGAATTATGGTGACCGGGATTGAACCAGAATATGAAAAGAAGGTTTCGATCATTCAAAACCATATGGTTGAGGGCAGTATTGATCAGCTGAAAAAGGGTGAATTCGGGATTGTTTTAGGTAAGCAGATGGCCGATGCCATGGGGGTTGGCCTGAATGACAACATTACCCTGGTTTTACCTGAAGCCACGCCTTCACCGGCAGGAGTGGTGCCACGCTTTAAGCGTTTCAAGGTGGTCGGCCTTTTTAGTATTGGTGCCGAAGTAGATTCGATGATGGGCTATATCGCCCTGAATGATGCCTCGACCTTACTGCGTTTGCCAGATGGCGCGCAGGGGATACGCATGAAGCTGGATGATATTTTCGTTGCTCCGCAAGTATCGCAGGAAATTGCACGTGATTTGCCAGCTAATTTCTATGCCTCTGACTGGACCTATACCCACGGCAATCTATTCAGCGCGATCCAGATGGAAAAAGCCATGGTCAGTTTGCTTCTCTTTCTGATCGTTCTGGTGGCAGCTTTTAATATTGTGTCATCGCTGGTCATGGTGGTGACTGACAAGAAATCAGACATTGCGATTTTGCGGACCTTAGGTGCTTCACCTGCCACAATTACCAAAATCTTTATGGTGCAAGGTACCGTGATTGGAGTCATTGGTACGTGTGCTGGGGCAATTCTGGGCATTATTAGTGCGACCAGTATCAGCAGTTTTATTGGCTGGTTAAATACTGCATTCGGTTTAAATATGTTTGATGCTTACTTTATTAACTATTTACCTTCTTATTTGCGCTGGCAAGATGTGATTGTAATTGTCGGTCTGTCACTGGCGCTAAGCTTTGTTGCTACCATTTATCCGGCTTTGCGAGCAGCGAAAATTCAACCGGCAGAGGCATTGCGCTATGAGTAATCTGATTTTAGATGCCCAGAGTATTCAGAAGTCTTTTACAGATGGAAAATCGACTGTTGAAGTAATTAAGGGAATTTCATTGCAGGTCCAAGCTGGTGAATTTGTGTCAATTGTTGGCTCAAGTGGTTCCGGTAAAAGCACCTTATTGCATGTGCTGGGCGGGCTTGATCGCCCGACTGCCGGGCAGGTGATGGTCAATGGTCGCCGCTTTGATAATCTGTCCGAGGCAGAGCGTGGCTATATGCGAAATGAACATCTGGGCTTTGTTTACCAGTTTCATCATCTTCTTCCAGAGTTTACTGCATTGGAAAATGTGGCCATGCCCTTGATGCTACGCAAAGGAACCAGCTTTAAGGAAGCCAAACAGCAGGCTGAATATCTGCTGGAACGTGTCGGACTGTCTCATCGCCTTACGCATCAGCCTGGTGAGCTGTCAGGCGGGGAGCGCCAGCGTGTAGCATTGGCACGGGCTGTGGTGACTAAACCCAAGCTGTTGATGGCCGATGAACCGACTGGCAACCTAGATCGTAAAACAGCGGAAAAAATATTTGAACTGCTGACAGAGCTGCGTTGTGAATTTAATATGGCGATGCTGATTGTTACCCATGATGAACAGCTGGCACATGCAGCAGACCGAATTTTACATATGCAGGATGGTCTGTGGCTGGAGAGCTAAATTACAAGAAAAATCTTCTTTAATTGAAGCCCACTCCGGTGGGCTTTATGATGGCCTGAAAATAATAACAAGATAGAATAATTTATGTTGCAGTGGCTGTGTGTGGGCTGGATTGCAGGTCTGGCCTTTATGGGAAGAAATATTCTGAATATTCAGCTGAGTACTTCACTCATTATGCTGATTGCGGCATTTTGCTACCTAAGCTGCTCTATATTTAACCCGCTTTTGAATACACCGCTACGACGCTTTGTTATCGTGTGCCTGATGAGTATCATCGGCATGATGTTGGGGCAGGGCTATGCCAATCAGCAGCTTAGTCAGCGCCTCCTGAATGTTGAGCATAAAGTTCAGCAGAAAAAAGTTGTGGTCTATATCAAAAACCTGAATAAGCTGGGAAGCAGCTCGATTCAGCAGCCTTTAGAAGTACTGATAACGCAAGGCGACGCTATAAAATGGATGGGGTTTTTAGCGCCATCTTCTCTAAAGAAAGCTGTGGATACTCAGAACACTCATGGCTCTACGCTTGAGTTGGGGCGTTATTATCTGTTGCAGGGAGAAGTTCGACCAACCCACAGTTATGCAACACCGGGAGCTTTTGATGCAGAAAAGTGGGCTTTAGAGCAGAATGTGATGGCTGGTTTTCGAATCCAGAATATTCAGCAACTCGATCCTGCTGCTGTGTATGCACTGGGCTATGGCAGGCATCTTCGAGAACAAAGAACATTCCATTCGCGCTTTTTACTATGGGTGGAAAGGCAGCGACTGCAATTAAGAGCATTTATCCTTAGACAGCCTGTGCAAAATAAAGGCTTGTTACTGGCCTTGTTAACGGGCGATGAAAGTTTACTGGAACCCGCCACACAAGAGCAGTTCCGGCGTTTTGGGATGAGTCACCTATTGGCTATCTCTGGCCCGCATGTGCTGATTTTTGCCTTGATGTGCTGTTCAGCTTTGCAGTGGATGGTGTCAAGATATTCCCCTCTGCTTTATTTGCGTTGGCCGCGTCAGTATTTTCTAAGTGTGCCTTTCCTGCTCTGTGTTTTACTTTATTGTGCCTTTGTGGGCTTTGAAGTGCCCGCAATGCGAACCATGCTGATCTGTGTACTTGGAATCATCACGATGATCTTGAGACAGCAAGTCCAAGCTTTAAAACTGCTGATTTTAAGTGCGGCCTTATTACTCTTATTTGACCCTTTCAGTATTTTATCGGCCGCGTTTTGGCTGTCTTATGGCGCCTGTTTTGTCTTGCTCAGGATTTACCAGACGATTCAGCAACAACCGCGTGAACTCCAGCCCAGTACCTGGCAGCGCCTGTCTCTGGCAGGCAAAGTGCTGGTGGAGTCCCAATGGAAGATTTTTCTAGCCTTATTCCCTTTAATGATGCTGTTCTTTAAGCAGCTTGCCTGGATTACTCCCTTTAGTAATCTCGTCGCCATTCCGTGGATTGGCCTGTTGATTGTTCCTCTGGATATTTTAGCTGCAGTAATGTTTTTTATTGCAGAGCCATTTTCAAGCGTGCTATTTCAACTGAATGATCTTCTCTTGCAAATACTGCTGGCCTTTTTGAATGTACTGGATTACTGGTTCAAGCCGCAGCTCATTCCATTCGCCATGAATATCTGGATGATCGGCCTGATGATATTGGCCCTTCTGATTGTCTTTATGCCAAGAGGTGTGTTACCCAAATCCTGGGCTGCCTTAAGTTGTGTACCGCTTTGCATTCCACAGTTTTACGCTGCACCTTTTCAATTATCGATACTTGATGTGGGGCAAGGGCAGGCGATTTTCATCCGGAATGGTCAGCACAGCATGATGGTGGATATGGGCGGATATTATGATGAAGAAAAATTTAGTGTGGGCCGGCAAATTATTATGCCTTTTTTATCGGTGCAAGGCGTAGCTCAGCTTGATCAACTGATATTGACCCATCTGGACCAGGATCATAGCGGAGCGTATTACAGTATTAAAAATCAGCTTAAAGTCAAAGAAATTTATGCCAACGAGACCCTTAAGGGTGATCAGTCTGTCCCATTTCAGTATTGTCATGCAGGTATGCAATGGCAATGGAGACAGCAAGTTAAGTTCACTGTTCTATCTCCTCCAATTCAGCATCTTTCACAAACTGCTATAAATAAAAATGAAAATTCATGCGTATTACATATCGAAATACAGGCTGGGGCACCGTATCAGAATTTTTTGCTCATGGGTGATGCGGGATGGCAAACAGAATTCTATCTGCTGCAGCATTATCCGGCGCTCAAAGTGGATGTGCTTGTGTTGGGGCATCATGGAAGCAAGCATAGTTCCGCCTATGAATTTCTGAAACATTACCAGCCTAAACTTGCGATTGCTTCTGCGGGGCGTTTTAATCGTTATGGGCATCCCAGTGGTATGACTCAAGCTCGATTGGACGCCCTGGAGATTCCTCTGATTACCACTATTGAAAAAGGCACAATTGAATTTTCAAAACAGGGGCAGAATATGTTATTACGCACCTACCGTGACAAATTTTCCTGGCTTAAGCGGAATTAAACCCAAATCTAAATAGGTGCAATAAGTTTATTTTGTTGTTGAGCTGCTGTTCTGATCTGCTGGACTTTGGCCAAGGCTTGTTGATGCTCCATGGTATACAATCCGCGTAATTCTGGATTGGCCTTGAAGCGTTTATAACTCCAGTGATAATGCTCAGGATAGCGCCGTATCAGGTTTTCAAGAGTTTTAAAAATGACCTGTGTTCCATAATTTGCATCATTTTCATAGATCTGCTCGTCTATCGCTTCGATATGCATATCGAAGCCGCCATTGTCATTACGTAAAGCGTATAAAAACAAGGCTTCGGCTTTGGTTTTTTGAATAAGTTTGGCACTTAAATTGCTGGTAGCGAGCGGGATACCAAAATAAGGCAGATATTCCCCCCCTATACTTGGGGTATGATCCGGCAGAATAACAGTCGTCCCTCCTTGTCTAAGTGCCTTAAAGATTTGACGGACACCGGAGTCATTGGTCGGAACCAGATGGGCTTTTTCACGGCTACGTGCCAGATGTACAAAACGATCAACAGCTGGATTTTTAACTGGCTTATACATGATGGTCATTTGGGTATACTGGGCAAAATAGGCATTCATAATTTCCCAAGTCCCAAAATGCGGCACAATTAACACAAGTCCCTTATTTTCAGCTAAAGCCTGCTGAAAGATGTCTTGACCATGAACCTGATGGATGCGGGACAGGTTTTTTTCGTTACTGGAACCCCAAATACTAAAGAACTCAAAATAAGACATCAGTTCATTACGGATGGCTGCGCGGGTAATTTGTTCCCGTTGCTCCTTGGAAAGCTCAGGCAGGCTGACTTCCAGATTTAATCGAATAGTATTGGAAGTTTTTGAAATTTTTAAAATATTGACCAAACCAGCCAGAGCCTGCGCAATCCAACGTGAAAATTGAATCGGCTGACGGCTAACAAACTTTAATACACTATAAGCAATATTCTGCGAGCTTCGTTCAGTCATTGAGTGTTAATAGGTAAAATGAAAGAAAATAAAATTTATTATAGGCGAAAACGTTTTGTTTAGACAGAATTACCTTATTCAGTGTATATAATGGGTTCAAGATAAATCAATTTATTGGGTTGTTTATGTCCGATTGGCCACCAAAACCTGAAAACCAAATACAACAGTCATCACAGCCAGTGCAACCCACTGGTCCGGAATGGAAGCTGCTGGAGAAAGCAGTTTTAGCTTCTGTAGAAGAACAGCGCCGTGCCCGTCGCTGGGGAATTTTTTTCAAATTTTTAACTTTTGCTTATCTGCTGATTATTATTTTAGCACTCGGTAAAAGTTGTAGTGTAGCTTCTTCTGAGGCCGGCTCAGGCGCAGGTGTGCATCTTGCAGTGGTCGACATTGTGGGTACGATTGCTGCTGACAAACAGAGTGTAAATAGCAACAATACGATTAAATCACTTAAAAAAGCCTATGAAAATAAACAGAGTAAGGCAGTGGTGCTGAATATTAACTCGCCAGGCGGTTCACCGGTGCAATCAGATGAAATCTGGCAGGAAATCCAGTATCTGAAAAAGCAGCATCCGGAGAAAAAACTGTATGCAGTGATTGGAGATACCGGTGCATCTGGTGCGTATTATATTGCTTCGGCAGCCGATGAAATCATTGTGAATCCATCCAGTCTGGTGGGTTCAATTGGCGTGATTATGCCAAATTATGGCTTAAATGGCCTGTTACAGAAAATAGGAGTTGAAGACCGCACCATGACCTCTGGCGAAAATAAAGCCTTGCTCTCCATGACTCAGCCGGTAGATCCTGAACAAAAAGCACATGTACAGGGTGTGCTGGATAATGTACATGGTCATTTTATTCAGGCGGTAAAACAAGGCCGGGGCGACAAGCTGAAATCAACTGATCCTGCCATATTCTCCGGTTTATTCTGGACAGGTGAGCAGGCAGTAAAACTCGGTATTGCAGATCGTGTTGGTAGTCTGAACACATTAAAACGTGAATTGAAAACAGATAAAGCCTTGAACTATACCATCGAATATAGCCCATTTGAGTCAGTGCTTGGCCGTATGGGATCATCAATCGGTGAAGGAATTGCCACTTCGGTTCCCCAGAAACTCCAGTCAGAGAATCATACATCGCTGCAATGAAGCCTTTAATCCATTTTGCGCACGCCAATGGCGTGCCCTCCAAAGTCTATCAAAAGCTGTTCGATGCACTGCAACCGGACTTCGATATTATTTATGTTCATGCTCTAGGTCCAGATAAACGTTATCCGGTAGACAATCACTGGCGGGGCCTGACTCAGCAAGTGACTGATAGTATTGTACGTCAGGCACATGGCAGGCCAGTGATCGGTTTAGGCCATTCTTTGGGTGCAGTATTGAGTTTTCAGGCAGCCTTAACACGTCCGGAACTGTTTTCTCAAGTGATTATGCTGGATCCACCCTTGATGATGGGGAAAGAAGTATTGGCATTACATGCTGCAAAAATACTGCGTTTAAAGGCGCTGGATCAAATGTCACCGGCTGGTTTATCCAAACGCCGTCGTGATCATTGGGACTCGCGTGAACAGGCGGCTGAGCTACTTCGTCCCAAAGGTTTTTATCGAGATTTTGATGCAGACTGTTTTCAGGCATATATTGATCATGGTCTTAGCACTGATCCAGTGCGGGGCGGTGTAGAGCTGACTATTCCGAAGATGGATGAAGTCGAGATCTTCAGGACCAATCCATCACTTTGGTGGCTGCCTCAGTCTAAACCTCAAGTTCCGGGGAAAGTGCTGGTGGCTGAAAAAGGCCCTTTTCTCGAGCGTCGATTCCCTCAACAGATTGAGAAAAAATTCGGTATTCCCTTTGAGATATTCCCCGGCGGACATATGTTTCCTCTGGAGCAGCCTTTAAAAGTCGCAGAGAAAGTCAGACAGCTCCTCCAGGGATAAGCTGGAATAATTTATCAGCTGGTTTTTCTAACAGAATAAATAAAAAACGCCTTCGAAAAGGCGTTTTTTATTTATTTGAAATTTTAAAACTTGCAGAATTGAACCGGTTCATGCATCAATTTACCCTGGTAATAGACCCCAGTATCAGCAGGCTGAAGGGTTCCGCTACAGATCCATTCCACCACTTGTGGGTAGATCAGATGTTCCAGCTTATGAACTCGCTCTGCCAAGGTTGTTGCAGTGTCCTGATGACTGACTTTAAGTACACCTTGAGCCAGTGCCTGACCGGCATCTAGCTCGGCAGTCACATAATGCACAGTACAGCCATGCAATACGTCTCCGGTATTTAATACACGTTGATGCGTATGCATACCTTTGTAATACGGTAAGAGAGAAGGGTGAATGTTCAGCATTTTCCCTTCCCAGGCTTTTACAAATTTTTTACTTAAAATTCGCATAAAGCCTGCAAGTACGATCAGGTCCGCCTCCCAGTCCAGAAGCTGCTGATGCATAACATCATCAAATGCTTCACGGCTTGGATACTGCTGGTGTTCAATCACCGCAGTTGCAATTTTTGCTTGTTGTGCACGCGTTAAGGCATATGCTTCAGGTTTGTTGGAAAGTACCCCGACAATTTTCCCTGACAGATCTGCATCAATCAGGGCTTGCAGGTTTGATCCATTGCCTGAAACAAGAACAGCGATTTTAATCATCTAGGGCTTAAGCGAAAATTACACGAATTTTTTCGTCAGCGTCTGCAACAGACTCAGCATTTTCGACAATATGACCCATTGCCCATGCTTTTTCGCCGAAGCTATTTAGAAGCTCTATGGTTTGATCTGCAGCAGCTGCATCAACAACCAGTACCATACCAACACCACAGTTGAATGTGCGGTACATTTCAAACTGTTCTACACCACCTTCGCGTTGTAACAGTTTGAACAGCTCTGGCCATTCCCATGACGATTCATTCACTACCGCTTGTGCACCATTTGGCAATACGCGTGGCAGGTTACCTGGTAAACCACCACCGGTAATGTGTGCCATTGCATGCACATCAACGTGTTTTAACAGTTCAAGAATAGATTTTACATAGATACGGGTCGGTTCCATTGCCACATCGGCAAGTGGACGGCCATCTACGATTTGATTCAGATCAACATTTTTTACGTCAAGAATTTTACGAAGCAGAGAGTAACCATTTGAATGGGCGCCTGAAGAAGCCACACCAATCAATACATCACCCGCTTTTACTTTTGAGCCATCAATAATTTTGCTTTGCTCAACCACACCCACACAGAAACCTGCAAGATCGTAATCTTCACCTTCATACATGCCTGGCATTTCAGCAGTTTCACCGCCTACCAATGCACAGCCGGCAAGTTCACAGCCTTTACCGATACCAGTGACGACATTGGCAGCAACATCGACATTCAACTGGCCAGTGGCATAATAATCAAGGAAAAACAGTGGCTCTGCGCCACATACCAGAAGATCGTTTACACACATGGCCACCAGATCTTGACCAATCGTGTCATGACGGTTCAAGTTCAGGGCTAAACGTAATTTTGTACCAACACCATCTGTGCCAGATACGAGAACAGGTTCTTCATAACCTTTAGGGATTTTACAAAGTGCACCAAAGCCGCCTAGACCGCCCATCACTTCAGGACGGGAAGTACGCTTTGCGACAGTTTTGATTCGGTCGACTAACGCGTCGCCCGCTTCAATATCGACACCTGCATCTTTGTAGCTTAAACCAGTGTTTGGGGTAGAAGTTGAGTTGCTCATAATGAAGTCTCCGCATTCGCGGCAGGGATTATAACCCGAATATGCAAAACTCTTATGGTATTTGTGGCTTAAAATGCTATCTTTGTGGAAATATTTTACTTTTTATAATGATTAATAGAGAAAAGGTCAAAATTTATGATAGATCGCACATTGCGTCGCGTGTTTATCCTAGCTGCGATAGCTTTATTGCTGTGGATGTTGTATTTACTTAAACCTGTTGTTATTCCATTTGTTGCGGCATTTTTGATAGCCTATCTGTTAAGTCCGCTGGTCGATAAGTTTCATGACGCCGGACTACCGCGCTGGCTTTCAATCAGTATCGTGTTTATTGGAATTGGTATCCTGGTGACCCTGGCCATTTGGTATCTGATTCCATTAATCTGGCAGCAGCTGATGTATGCACGTGACAACATCCCGGCGATAATTGGATGGATCAATTCAAGCTTTTTACCCTGGTTGTCGAATACCTTTAATATGGTTGAAATGGAAGTCGATACGAACCAGATTTCCACTGTGGTCATGGACTATGTACAGACCCATTATAGTGCAGATAGTATCCAGGCCTTTGTACTGCGTTTGGCCCAATCCGGGATTAACTTTTTACAGATTGGCGGGATGATTGTTCTGATTCCTATTATTGCCTTCTATTTCTTGCTGGATTGGGACCGTATGCTGGAAAGCTTGCGCCGCTTGATCCCACGTCCTTATGAAAAAAGTACCTTGAAGATCGTATCTGAGTGCCATAATGTTTTGGGGGCTTTTGTCAAAGGACAGTTCCTGGTCATGGTTTTATTAGGAATTGTTTATGCAGTCGGTTTGCAACTAATTGGACTTGAAGTGGGCCTGATTATTGGCATGGTGGCAGGTCTGGCCAGTATTATTCCTTATCTGGGTTTTGCTGTCGGGATCATTGCAGCGGTGGTCGCGACCTTCTTGCAGTTTGGGATTGACTGGTGGCAGCTGGTTTTGGTCGGTGTGGTGTTTATGGTGGGGCAGGCCGTAGAGGGGTATGTGCTACAGCCTTTCTTGCTCGGGGATAAAATTGGTTTATCGCCAGTTGCTGTGGTGTTTGCGGTATTGGCAGGTGCGCAACTGGCCGGTTTTCTAGGGATGCTGATCGCCTTGCCGGTTGCTGCTGTAATTGTAGTGTTATTGCGACATATACGGGAGTATTATGAGCATACGGATTTTTATGGTTATAAAACCCGGGTGATCAGAGATGCTTCGACAGGGTCGATCAGTGTTGAGACTGCAGACGTAGACGTTGATATTGAAATGAAAAAGCCAGAAGCAAAATCACTGCAGGCTGATGAAAAATCCAGTAAGATGGATGCCTCTTTTAATAAAGACTCATAAGGCCATTAATATTATATGCGTCAATTGCAGTTAGATATAGAACCTCAACTCGATGCCCGAATCAGTGATTTTTCGGGTCCGGGCTGGGGGCATGTCATTGATGCCATTCGACAGTTACATGCTGGATTAATTAACCGTTTTTATGTATATGGTGGGGCAGGTACAGGTAAAAGCCATTTACTGTCTGCGATTTGTGATTCTTATCTGGAGATCGGTAAGTCGGCCATTCAAGTTTCTTTATTAGAGCTGCTAGATGCACCCACTGAAGCCATTACCTCTCTGGACCGTTTTGATCTGATTGCGCTGGATGATATTGAAGCCATCAGTGGCGTACCGCATTGGCAACGCGCCGTTTTTCATTTGATTAATTATAATAATGAAGGGGGCGGTCAGCTGGTGTTTTCATCGCGTTTCGCGCCTATTGAATTAAAACTGGAACTACCAGACCTACAGTCTCGTCTGACCCAGGCGGTCAGTGTTCGAGTACCCAATGGTAGTCTGTATGCTGACCGTTATGCGCTGGTCTCTTCGGTTCTGGATCGTCGCGGGATACATCTCGATCCACAAATTTTTGATTATTTACTTAACTACGGATCTCATCAAACCTCGGTATTATTACAGACCCTGGAGCAGATTATCCAGCTATTAAAAGGAGAAAAGTTAAAGGTAAGTCATGCCAATTTAAGACAGATTTATGCATTAATTGACGAATATCGATAAGTTATAAAAAATCTTGAGTAATTACTCAGTCTATGCCAAAGTAAGGCAAAATTATTCGCTGTTGCACGGATTATGCAACTCTAGAAAAAAAACAAATAAATAAAAAACTAAGGAGAAGGTTATGCTCAAGAGGGGCATAGGCGTGGCTTTGCTATGTATAGCAGGGCAGGCATATGGTGCAGATATTGTTGTAACCACTACAGAAGATATTGAAAAAGACGACAAGGAATGTTCCCTTCGAGAAGCCATTGAATATATTAACCGAGAGGCAGGCAAAGAAGGCTACCTGGGATGTGGAGGAGAGAACTCTACAACCACCATTTTATTAAAAGCAAACAACACCTATGTCCTGAATAAGCACATTCCGGTTAAAAAATCCCTGGTCATTCGATCTGTTGCTGAAAATGATGGAAACTGGAGCTCTACCGAGCAGGTGCGGGGCAGGGAAAATGCCCGTATTCAGATGAAAGGTACAGATAACCTGTTTCGGATTGCTAACAATGAAAATTGGATTACTGCTACTTTAAAAGAGCTAGACCTAGAAGGCTGTGGAGCGGCCAGTTGTGCTGAGGAAGGGGGCTTGATCTATAACCAAGGTAGATTAAGCTTGGAGCACAGCCGTTTGTTTAAAGGCGCGGCTATAAAAGGAGGCGCAATTTATAGTGCTGGTCAGTTTGGTGACAATCTGATGAGCAGTGTAATTATCAAAAATAGCCTGATTGAGAATAACAAAGCACAACAAGGGGGCATTCTTTATACAAAGTTGCCATTTTTCTTTATCACGCAAAGTGTACTAAGAGACAATCAAACCTCAAATCTGAGTAGTGCCAATATTTATACAGCTGGTCAGGTCGCTGATCTTGAAACTATTGAGCGAAAAAATGCAGAAATGAGCAGCAGTACGCTACTTAAAAACAGCGGAGTGCTGATTAATGTAGTGGATGGAATGGGACTAAATAACCTGACCATTGTTGATAATGCAGATACAGCCTTACGTTTGGAAGCGCCGCATGCTAAAGCTTATGTAGCCAATAGTATTATCTTGAAAAATGGTGCACAGGATTGTCAGATTACCGCTACAGATAAAACAACTGTTCAAAATAATCTAGTAGGGAGTTGTGGAGCCGGAGAAGCCCGTTATCCAAACCAGATCTGGACTGGAACTCATCTATTTGCAGAAAAAACGAATCAGAGTGAAGGCGTTTGTCAAAATTTCAGAGAAAATACAACAGCAATTTTATGCCCTTATAGCATACCAAAAGACCAGTTCTTAGGGTATATACGGCCGCGTATTTTGTTGAGTCATGCGGTGGTAGAAGACTCGCCTATCGTAAATAAAGGCCTGCCTTCGAATAAGATAGATAGTGAAGTGATTGGCTGTGCAGAAGCTGACCAGCGGAATAATAACCGTTTGATAGATAACCAGTTTTGTGACCGCGGTGCCATTGAAGTGATTGTTCCAACCTCTATGAGTCTGGTCGGCCAGGATTTGCTGAAAGGTGAGGTGGCCAAATTTTCAATACAGCCCTATCTTGGCGATAGTGACCTCTTGCCTAAAGAACAATGCAGCACTTTGGTAGGCCCACCTCCATCAGGACAAAGCTGGCAAGATGGATGTTTGAGAATTGTACAAACCAAAACAGAATCAAAAGGTAAAACCACCATTGATCTGGAAGGGAATGTAACTTATACCCCGGACTCTGGTTGGCATGGCGCAGATATTTTTGAAATTCAGGTGGTGACGTCTTCTACACGCTTTAATAAATCCAAGCCTTATCTGGTTTTGAGTACACAGATTGTGCAAGAGCCTAAAAATGAAATGCAAGACAAGTCAGTTAAAACTTCTGGAGGCGCGTGGGGTTTTGGTGGGCTAATTGCTTTGTTGGGGTTGATAGGATTACAACGTTCTCTGAAAGATTAAGGAACAATCATGAAAAATTATAAAAAAGGATTGCTGGCAGTCATGATTTTATCTGCCATGAGTTTGATGGCAGCTGAAGATAAAACTATTTATGTCACCACACTGTTAGATGAAGATGGGGAAAATTCTAAAGCTTGCTCTTTACGTGAAGCGATTAAAACTGCAAAGCTGGATAAGTCTTATGGGGGGTGTAATGTTGGACGTACACTCCGACTGGATGGGAGTGCGGCTGATGTCATTCAGCTTGAGGCGGGTGAATATAAGCTAGACCGTGAACTGATTGTAGAGTCAGCAGTGAAGATCTATGGTAAATCCCCCTATAGCTATAATACAAAAAGCCCGATCACTTTTTTATATCCTACCCGTGAAGCGCTGAAAACCACCATTTCTGGTCAAAGTAAGACCCGACTATTTAACACCTTAGAAAGTCAGGTGAGCTTAAATATCCAGAACCTTATATTAAAGGATGGTTATGCGACGAAAAATTCTTATGATCAGGGCAATGGGGGCACATTTTATGTCGCGGGGCCTTTAGGCGTGATTAATAGTGAAATTGTAGGGTCTAAAGCAGAGGCAGAAGGAGGAGCAATTTATGCGACTGCCTTGAATAATGAAAAAAATATCCAGATAGTAGATTCTTTAATTCGCAACAATGTGGCAAATACGTATGGCAGCATCTTGGCCATGGATTGCAGTGGAAATTTAGGCAGTACCCAAACGGTGGTGGATATTATCCGAAGCAGTCTGATTCAAAATGGTTCCAGTCATACAGCGAGTATTCTAGATTTTTGTGGCGCAGCTAAAGTAAATATCCAAAATTCAACCATTGCCCAAAATACTGCCAGTGCCCAAGGCTACATTCTGCGTATGGCCCATCATTTAAGCCGGCCTTTAACCAGTAGCTCAGTGCTCAATGCTTCTAATAATACAATTGTAGAAAACGTAGCAAAATCAGTTTTATATTATGATGACTTGGGAGTAAAAACGCTTAAACACAATGTTTTGGCATTTAATAAAGGTTTATCTTGTGAATATGCATTGAATGCAGGAAGTCCTCCCCCAGCACCAAAAATTTCTTTCACGAGCGATTTCAATGCAATAGAGCAAGCTGGGGAATCAAGGTGTGTATTGCCAGAGCTGGAGAAAGAAAAGGTCTCAACCAATATTGATGTATCCAATACAACGCTTGAAAAGCTGTTGACACCCTTTATAGAGCCCTCGATCAATAACCGTTATCTAGGTATGTATTATCCAGTTGATAATCAAACTGATACAGATCTGGTTGATATTGGAGACAAGAATTGTATTGAAAACGATCAGCGCGGGATTGAGCGTGTCGTTGATGCCACTTTGCTTTTCAATCCAGCTGCAAGAAATACCTGTGACATTGGCTCGATTGAAATGCGGCGTTTTACTGCAGCAGATATAGTCGGACTTAAAAATGTATCGTTAACAGAGCTATTGAATTCTTACCAAAAAAATATTGATGATCTTCAATCTATTCTGAATCACAAGGATACTTTGCCAGAAGAGCTTCCAGGTTTAAAAGAAGAGTTAAGAGAGTTTGAAGAGCTGCTCAAATATACCAAGCAGCACCAAAAATATCGCGCTATTTATATTGACCCTTTTAAGCTGGCGATGCCACAGGAAAACTTGGAAGCCAAAGAAATTATCATTAAAGCGCTTAATGCGCAAAACTATGATGTTGAAGTGAAGTCTTTGGGCGTAGGTGGATTAACAGGTGAGGGGGATTCACTTACGGTAACAGGTCATCCAGAAGATCCGAATTTAAAGTGTGAATGGAAGCCGGATCTTCAACGGATCATCATGTATCGTACTGATGGGAAAGTAACTGATGCTAATGATATGGAGTTCTGTAAATACACCTTGAAAGATAAGAAGACAGGAGCGAGTAGCTCGGGAATTTTAAAGGTTACTTTTGCCAATATTCAGCCCATTATCAAGAGTGATGTCTATGCCATTAGCCCTGATAAGTATCTCAGCGTAACTGTTAATCCTTTGGAAAATGACAGTGATGATGGGGATGGACCTGCGATTAATGGCAAACCGGCTTTTTATCGGAATAACGACGCGCTAGAAATTCCTATCCGGATTAAAATGCCGGCAGGAGTAAGTGTCAGTGCTGAACGTGAAGGTCCTTGCCCAGGTGATTATCAAGGTGAGAGATGCTATGGCGGCCAACTGACTTTTAAAGTGAAAAATAGTTTAAGTCAGGCAGACTATACGATTATATATAATATATTTGATGCCGATGGGCTGATGTCTGCTGATGCAGAGATTTTACTACGCAATACGCTGAAGAACACCAATAATACTTCTAGTGGTGGCGGCTCTTTCGGTATTTTCGGGCTGCTTGGCTTGGTTGGTTTAGTTGGCTATCGCCGCTGGAAAAAATAATCACAACCTTCTGATATATTAAAAGCCTCCATTGGGAGGCTTTTAATATTCTTTAGGTTTCAGTGAGAGCTGGGCTGAGTCAATTGCTGATATTTTTGAATATATTCTTCACGAATGGCCAGACGTTCTTCAGGTTTCGCCTTTTGCATCCGTAAACCTAACTCTTTACGTTCCTGGCTGCTCATCATTTGCCAGGTTTCACGCATTTTCTGTTTTTCAGTCTCAGGAAGCTGAGTAAACCAGTCTAGACGTTGCTGCAAATTAATTTGTTGCTGTTCCGGAATTTCCTTCAAGGCCTGATAGCGTTTAATCAAGGCCAGTTGTTCAGAATCAGACAGATCTTCCCAGGTATCATTGACCTGAGTATGCGCGTCCTTGGAAAAAATCCAGAAACGTTCAACCCCTGCAAAACTGGTTTGTAAAAAGCTAAATGCGCAGAACGCAATCGCTAATCTTTTAGCTGCCATGGAGAACCTTGTCCTCACCTAAAACCATTAGCATTTCTAAATCTTCCAGCATTTGTGGAGAGAGTTTGGGTACTGAAACAGTTTGGGTTTGTGGCTCATGCTGGGTAGCAATATTCGGTAAAACGATTACACCTGCAATTGCGGCTGCCAGAGCGAAACCAGACATTTTTAGAAATGCAAAACGTGAATGTTTAGATTCCTGAATTTCTTCAAGAACATGGTGCATCACCACTGGTTTGTCTTTATGGTGTTGTGCCAGTCCATCAAGTTTGGAAGTTACTTGCTTTAAGAAATCATCTTCTTTCATTCGGATGACCCTCCCAGATATGGATTTAAATGTGCTAAAGAGGCACGCAGTCCTTGAATAGCGCGGTGATAATGAGTTTTTACACTTCCTTCACTGCAGTTCATAATTTGTGCCGTGGTATGAGTATCAAAGCCTTCCCAAGCTCTAAGCATAAATGCCTGTTGTTGACGTAACGGTAACTTGGCAATGGCCTCCTGAATTTCTTCAGCAGTAACCGCCTGATCCAAAAACTCGAGTGGGGATGGTGTTGATTCATCTACCAAATGATCGAATTCAATCTCATCGTCATCGAGGCTGACTTTTTTAAAAAAGGAAAATGGCTGGCGCCGACGCGCTTCTTTCCGGCGCCAATCCTGCAACTTGTTGTTAAGGATCGTATAAAACAGGGGATACCATTCTTCAGTGCTTTTTTCAGCATAGGATTTATGCAAGGCAATAAAGGCTTCCTGAACCAGATCCATGGCAATGCCATGCTGATCCTGAGTTGCACTTTCCATCATGACCAAAGCGCGACCAGTCACATCCTGCATGAAATTCTTTAAGCGAGACTCAGCGGTACTCTTTAGAATACTTGCCTCTTGTGACTGTAACGGTTTTGGTGCTAAATCCATAGAGATGGAAAACCCTGTCATTGGACACCCACCATTATTCCCAACTTTATATATATAACGCTGGGACTAATGATTTGGTTGACAATAAAACTTATTATTTTTGTAGTGTAATCTATTTTACAAATACACGGGTTGGAATTAAAACAATGTAACCTAAATACTCATCTAGATACGTTGACGGACCATTTCAAAGAAGCAGATTGACCCGGCAATCGCAACATTCAAGGATTCCTGTCCACCCGGTTGCGGAATAGCCACGGCTTCTGCATGTTGCAGGGCATAATCTGATACCCCTTGGCCTTCATTGCCTAGAATCCAGACACAGGCTTTACGCAGATCCTTGCTATACAGGTTGCTAGAACGATGTGAGCTGGTGACATACACTGGAATCTTGAAGTTTTGCAGTACCTCTTCCAGGGCAATATTTTCAAAAGTTTGCAAAGAAAAATGCGCGCCCATACCTGCACGTAGTACACGTGGTGACCAGAGTGAGGCTGAACCTTTGGTGCAAATTACCTGATCAATACCGGCCGCGGCAGCAGAACGTAACAGGGTGCCGACATTGCCCGGGTCCTGCACATTTTCCAGAATCAGGGTGTCTGCCGTGTAGTCCAAGGTCTGACTTGAGCTTGGAATATCTACAATCGCCAGACAAGCCAGAGAAGTACCTAAGGTACTTAAATCTTTATAGAGTGATTCACCAATCACGAATACCACGCCTGAGTATTTTTTTAAAATCGTATCGAAATCAGGATGCTCCAAGGCGTGTTCAGTTGTGAAAATGGAGTTGATTTTTTTATTTTCATGTAACCATGCAAGACACAGGTGCGTGCCTTCAAGCACGGTTTGCCCTTGTTTTTTACGATAAGAATTCTGCTCAATTAAACCACGCAGGTGTTTAATTTTAGGATTGTCTTTGGATTCAAGGAAGATGGTTGGCATAGGGAAAAGTCCACGGCAGTCGATCAGATCATCAACTGCCGTTTAAAAATTAATGATGGTAGCTGGTGACAAGCTCAACTTCGTTTTTTGAACCGATAATCACAGGCACGCGCTGATGCAAATCTGTGGGTTCGATTTCGAGAATGCGTATACGGCCTGTTGTTGATGTACCGCCTGCCTGTTCCATCAGCATGCTCATTGGATTGGCTTCGTACATTAAACGCAGACGGCCGGCTTTTTTAGGATCTTTCAGGTCGTATGGGTACATGAAAATCCCGCTGCGGCACAGAATACGGTGAATATCACCTACCATACAGGCCACCCAGCGCATATTAAAGTCTTTTTCACGTGGGCCAGTTTTGCCCGCGAGCAGTTCATCAATATAACGTTGTACCGGTTTTTCCCAGTGACGCTGATTTGAAGCATTGATTGCATATTCTTGGGTATCGGCTGCAACCTGAATATTTTCAGAAGTCAGTAAAAACTCTTGGTTTTCCGGATCAAAAGTAAAGAATACGGTACCGGTACCCACAGTCAGCGCCATCATGGTGGAAGGACCGTAGAGTACATAACCTGCTGCAACCTGATGTACACCAGCCTGCATGAAATCTTCCGCCTGAGTTACAGCATTTTTTGCAGGCAGAACCGAGAAAATAGTACCTACACACATATTGATGTCGATATTGCTTGAACCATCGAGTGGATCGAACAAGACCAGGTATTGACCATTTTCTTGTGCAGGCGTAAAGGTATCCAGTTCTTCCGAGGCCAGACCGCCGACATGCGGGTGCTGTTGCAAAGCATCAATCAGATAATCATTGGAAATGACATCCAGTTTCTTTTGCTCTTCGCCTTGAACGTTTTCAAGCTGGGCGCTTCCCAATATACCTGCTAAAGCACCTTTTTGCAGAAGCTGGTCAATACGCTTACATGTATTCCCAATTGTTTCAATTACTTGTGCAAGCTCAGGGGTGAGGTTCCCGCTTTGTTGTTGTAAAAACTGGGATAAGGTGCGGTATGACATAAGAGAAAAGCTCCAAGACTTAAATCAGGAAAAAATGATCAAAACGATATGCGGCTACATTTTAGATGAGAACGCTTGAAAAGAACAATTAAACTGGGTTATTTGTTGTGATTTTGCCCTTGCAACTCTGCTGGAAAGTGCTATGTTGAAGGCAAAGGAAAAAGTTGTATATAGGAGCACAGAGATGACGGTATTAAAGTTTGATGCGACTCCGACGCCAGGAGAGGCAATTAATCTTGATGAGATTTCCGAAGACAAGATGAAAGAAGCCTGGAAGGATTATGAGGCTAAGCCTGAATATAAAAAATTCAATAAGCATGACATGATTGAATCGATGCAACCTGCTGAGGAAGAGCAGGGATGACCTCATCTTCAAATCTTCATGCAATAAAAAAGCACTCGATTGAGTGCTTTTTTATTGGGCTTAGAGTGTGGTAATGATTATTTCAACAATGGCGGAACGGCTTCGTAATTGATTTCAACACGGCGGTTTTCTTTCCAGGCACTTTCATCATGGCCTGGATTCACCGGCATTTCTTTACCATAGCTGACCGCTTCCAGTTGGTTGGTATTGACACCAGTGGTGATCAGGAAGCTTTCAACCGCTTTAGCACGGCGTTCACCCAGTGCCATGTTGTATTCACGTGTACCGCGCTCATCTGTGTGACCGGTTAAAGCTACACGGGAGTTAGCATTGGCCATCAGGAACTGGGCATGAGCCTGAAGCGTGCGAATGTCGTCATTGCTGAGTTCGCTACTGTCATAGTTAAAGTGTACAACGCGCTTTGCAAGATAAGCCTTATTCTCAGCTGTCACCCCTTTGGATGATGCGCCAGCCATGTTTTGTGCACCTAATGCTGCATCTTCACTCAAGCCTTGAGTATTGACGGTCGTGCTACCGCTAGTATCCAGGTTGCCGGTCTGTACTTCAGCAGCAGGCTTGCGGCTTGCACAACCCGTCATCACTACGGCTGCTGCAAGTAAAGGAAGCGCAAATAATTTTACTTTGTTCATCTTCATCTCCATGAAGGTTGATTATGGGGTAAAGCATTTTTAAATATTAAACTGTTATTTGGGTGCCCAAGCCGGTTCACGAACTTCACCGGTTTCACTTGGTAAATTCATGCGAAAGCGGCCATCCAAGGTCATGATTGACAGCAGACCACGTGCGCCTTCGCGTGTGGCATAAACCACCATCTGGCCATTTGGCGAGAAGCTTGGCGATTCATCCAGACTGGTTGGAGTCAGGATATTGGTTACACCAGAGTTTATATCCTGTACCGCTACTTTATAATTACTGCCGCTTGGGCGATGTACCAAGGCAAGCTTTTTCCCATCTGCACTTAAAGTTGCGCGAGCATTAAAGGCACCCCGAAAGGTTAAGCGTTTGGTGGTTTGATTGACCAGGTCGTAACGGTAGATCTGCGGAGAACCCCCACGGTCTGATGTAAAGATAAAGGATTTGCCATCTGGTGCATAACGGGCTTCGGTATCAATTGAGCTATCATTGGTCATACGCTGTAACTGGCGTGTTTCCAGATTCATCTGATAGATTTCCGGGTTACCGTGCATGGAGGCAGTAAATAGCATGCTTTTGCCATCTGGCGAGAAGCTTGGCGCGCCGTTTAAGCCACGGAAGCTGGCCAGTTTTTCACGTTGACCTGTAGCCAGTTCCTGTACATAAATAGCAGGGCGCTTGGTCTCAAAAGATACATAAGCAATTTTTTTCGCGTCCGGTGTCCAGGCGGGTGACAAAATCGGATCGCGTGAGGTCAAGATGGTCTTTGGCTGTTCACCGTCGGTATCGGCGATTTGCAGGGTATAACGCTGTTCCGGCGTGGCCGGGTTACGCAGCACATAAGCAATACGGCCGCTAAAGTCGCCCGCAATTCCTGTTAATGCCTGATAAATTGCATCACTGATCATATGCGCTGCCTGGCGAGTACGCGAGGCGGGAACAGTGAGTAATTCATTGAGTAAATATTGTCTTTTTTCAACATCATAGAGTTGATACTGGATGCTAAACGAACCATCAGGATTGGTTTTAGATGAACCCGTTACAACATAAGGTACGCCAGCAGATGCCCAAGCTTCTGCATTAGGGGTGTTGAGGGTCGCTGTCGCAGGCAGGTTTTTTGAAGCACTGGTAAATTTTCCAGAACGATTCAGGTCATTTTCTACAATCGGATAAATACTCTGGTCTTGACTAAAAGGCACGATGGCAATTTTAGGTGCTGCTTCGGGGGCTTTGGTAATTTCCAGATGCAGCTGGGCCTGTGACTGGGTCGCCGTCACTGCACCAAGGGTGGTCATAAGGGCAAGGCAGAGTAGGTGTTTGCGAGTCTTTTCCATCATTCGTTATTTACTCAAATCAACGGCGTTATTCTAAGGTGATCGGGCTACATCATCGCATGGATTTATGTGAATAAAACCATGAATTTATCACCAAACTGTTATGCGACTGTGAAAAGCGAATATTTTTCAGTCTATTTTAATTAAAGTCTAACTTAAAAATCCAGCCATCACACCTGTTCTGGAAGATGGCTGGATTTTTTATTTATTGGGCTGTGAAGGTTGAGGTAAAACTTCGTGCTTCTCGGCGTGCATCTGGATCTGAAGGCATCGGATACGGCGCAGCAGCACGAACTGCAGCTTCTACGCTGGCTTTCATGTCTGCATCACTTGAGTTTACGATGACAGAAACCACACCACCATTATCATTCAAGGTCACACGAGCAGTAGCACGCTGACCTGATGATCCCACTGGAGTATCCCAAGCACGTTTAATTTTATTTTCGAAATCACGTTTTGCAGTAGACGCAATTCGTTTTGATTCTGCTTTTTTCTGAGCAGCTTCTTCAGCCGCCTGTTTGGCTGCTGAAGCCTTGGCATCTGCCTCAGCTTTGGCTTTCGCATCGGCATCCGCTTTACGTTTTGCATCTGCCTCAGCTTTGGCTTTTGCATCGGCATCCGCTTTACGTTTTGCATCTGCCTCAGCTTTGGCTTTTGCATCGGCATCTGCTTTACGTTTTGCATCCGCGTCAGCTCTGGCTTTTGCATCGGCATCCGCCTTACGTTTGGCATCCGCTTCGGCTTTCGCCTTTGCAGCAGTATCGGCTTTGGCTTTAGCTGCCGCATCGGCTTTTGCTTTGGCATCGGCATCTGCCTTACGTTTTGCATCCGCCTCAGCTTTACGTTTTGCATCCGCCTTACGCTTTGCATCTGCCTCAGCTTTGACTTTGGCATCGGTATCAGCTTTACGTTTTGCATCCGCGTCAGCTTTCGCCTTTGCAGCATCGGCTTTTTGTTTGGCGGCCAAATCCGCTTTTTTCTGAGCTTCTAATTTGGCTTTTTGTGCAGCATCGGCTTTACGCTGTGCGTCAAGCTCGGCCTTACGAGCAGCGTCGGCTTCAGCTTTGGATTTCTGCGCTGACTCAGCTTTGGCTTTAGCAGCTGCCTCTTTAGCCTGTTCGGCTGCTTTCGCGCGTTTTGCAGCTTCAGCTGCTTGCTGGGCGGCCTTGGCTTGAGCAAGCTCTGCTGCTTTCGCTTCTTGCTGGGCTTTTTGAATATCGATCTGTGGTAGTGATGGTGCAGGTTGCAGTGCCGGAGGGGTTGGTGCAGCTGCTGTTGGAACCACCGGGGCAGGCTCTACGCTCGGTTCAGCTGTTTGGGTAATTTCTTCTGCCACATTTTCATGGGCTGTTTCTTCAAACTCGGTTTTTTCGTGAGTCAGCGGTTTTAAGTCCTCAGGTTTGATCAGGACCGTTTTGATCTGTTTTGGTGCTTCGGGTGGCTTACTCATGCCCAGAAAAAGTAGGCCCACCAAAGCAACAGCGTGGATTCCCAAGGTAAATCCAATCGCCACTGCTTTTTGCTGAAAGGGTGGTTTCTGATAATTTTTCATACTTTATTCTAATGGTTTGGTCAGTAAACCGACTTGGGACAGACCGGCATCTTGCAGGCTCGACATCAGCGCCATGACATCGCCATAAGGACGGGTGGTGTGACCGTTGATCACGACATTCAGCAGCTTGTTATTCTTCTCAGCCTCGGTCTGCGCTTCCACCAAAGTCTGGCTCAACTCAGCTAGTGTGACTGGGCCTGTGGTCTGGTTTTTGTAGTCCAGATAATAGGTTCCATCTTCTTTCAGCGTGACAATAGTGGGTGCATCTTTAGATTCGATGGGTAGACCATTGGCCTGAGGCAAGTCAACTTTAATACCGCTGGTAATCATGGGAGCCGTCACCATGAAAATAACCAGAAGTACCAGCATGACATCGATATAAGGTACGACATTCATGTCACTTTTCAGTGGCTTTTTAATACGCGCAAAGCGTCCTGCACCTTGAATAGCCATTAGTTCGTGTCCTGTGTTACGCCCACCGACTGACGTTGCAGCAGCGCCACCATTTCTTCAGCAAACAGGGCACGATCTGAGTACAGGGTTTCGCCTTTAGCGGTGAAATGGTTAAAAGCCAATACAGCTGGAATTGCTGCAAACAGGCCAATGGCTGTAGCAATCAGCGCTTCTGCAATGCCCGGTGCAACGGTGGCCAGCGTTACCTGCTCGACATCAGCCAAGCCAATAAAGGCATTCATGATGCCCCAGACCGTACCAAAAAGACCGACATAGGGTGCAACTGAGCCAATGCTGGCCAAAGCTCCCAATCCCTGTTCAAGTTGTCCCTGATCACGACTGAGGCCGACACGCAGAATACGCTCTGTCCCTTCAATGGACTGGGTAGTCGGCGCATGACGCTTTTTCAGTTTCAGGAACTCACCCAGACCTTGATAGAAAATATCTTCAAGACCGGTACGTTTAGAATTTAGCTGGGCATTGTTATATAAGGTTTTCAGTTCGGCCCCTGACCAGAAAATTTTCTGGAAATGCTGGTCTTCAGCCTGAGCCTTTTTATAGCTCATATATAACTTGGCAATCAGATACCAGCTGTACAATGAGGCTAACAGCAAAGAAAGCATCACCAGTTGTACGACAGGGCTTGCTTGTAAAATAAGATCTGAAACTTGAAGAGATGATTCTAACTGAGTTGCCATAGTTGTTACGTGTGCCAATTAATTTTTTTAGTCTTGTTCCAATTCTTTTCGAATCAGTTCGCGTATTTCATCTGGAAGTCGACGCGGTTTCATTTCTGCACTAATACATGCCAACTCTACCTCGCCAGATGCAAGCATGATTTCACCACGATAAATATTTTGTTGCAATACAAATGATGAAGCTTTACATGAAATGACACGTGCAGTAACAGTAATTAAATCATCCATTAAAATTGGACGCATATACTTCACGCTAATTTTGTGCACAACAAAGTTATAGTCAGACTGATGCCAGTAATGACTGACGCCAGCCGCACGTAACCATTCGGTACGGGTACGTTCCATATAGCGAATATGGTTGGCGTGATAGACAATGCCACCCGCATCAGTATCTTCAATATAGACGCGGATATTGAATTCAAAGTGATTCGCCATAGTTTTGTTCCATGCAGGTTTTACGAAATATTTGCTTGTTTTAAAAGGTGGGGCAAGGTTTGAAATCTACTCTATTCCCTCCTGAAGCCAAGCAAATTAGCGCGTCAAAGTTTAGCATTGTGAGCCTTGAGACCAATGGCACAAGATGTCAAATCTGAGTCGGCACGTTATTGCGTCTGTAGAGCGCAGTCAATTGCTTATTTATGAGGCAATCTTAGCAGGGTGAGTACCTTGACTCATCTATATCTGAATAGGGGGAAATCCGCTTGTGTTGTTCTGTTTTTAGCTCATTTGAGTCTGCTGAGTGATTTTAATGACGGCAAATGTTTTAGCAGTACTCAGAGCATAACTGTATATACCCAGTCTATCCGGTATGAATAACTTGGTTTCTTACCCAAGTCACGACTGACAAACGCTAAGGATTCTCTGCTTTAACAATAAGGACAGGATGATATGAAAATGCTCAATATTGACCGAAAACCATAAGGGAGTATGTACTCCCTTCCCGTCATTTATCTTTTGATTCAGGTGGAGTCATGCCAAATTGCAAATACGCCATATTGGTGGCAATACGTCCACGTGCAGTTCGCATGACATAACCTTGCTGAATTAAGTAAGGTTCAATCACATCTTCCAGAGTCCCGGAGTCCTCTGCCATGGCCGCTGCCACGGCTTCAACACCCGCAGGGCCACCCTCAAAACGTTCCAGTAACATCGACAGGTAACGGCGGTCTAAAGTATCCAGGCCATCTTTATCGACATTCAACATATCCAGCGCACGTTGTGCCATGTCCTGAGTGACTTCACCAGTGCCTTTGACCTGTGCATAGTCACGTACGCGGCGCAGTAAACGGTTGGCAATACGTGGTGTGCCTCGGGCACGGCGGGCGATTTCTTTTGCACCATCGTCTGTCATTGGGACATCCATTAAGCTGGCTGAACGTGACACAATATGGGTCAGGTCAGCAACAGAATAGAACTCTAAACGCTGCACAATGCCAAAACGGTCACGTAGGGGAGAGGTCAGCAGACCAGCCCGTGTGGTTGCCGCCACTAGTGTAAATGGAGGTAAATCCAGTTTGATTGAACGGGCAGCCGGACCTTCACCAATCATGATGTCTAGCTGATAGTCCTCCATCGCTGGGTATAGAATTTCTTCAATTACTGGGGAAAGGCGGTGAATTTCATCAATAAATAAAACATCACCCTCTTCAAGGTTGGTCAGCATCGCTGCCAGATCACCCGCACGTTCCAGCACTGGGCCTGAAGTGGATTTTAAGTTGCCGCCCATTTCACGGGCAATAATATTGGCCAGTGTGGTTTTTCCAAGGCCGGGAGGACCAAAAATAAGCGTATGGTCGAGGGCTTCTTCACGGCCACGAGCAGCGCCAATAAAGATTTCCATTTGTTCACGGACCACGGGCTGACCGATGTAGTCATCGAGGGAGGTCGGACGGATGGCACGATCAAAATGATCTTCGGGTTTTTCAGAACCACTGATGAGACGGTCTTGCATAGCTTTTGAGTCTATCTCTATGGATTTATTTGAGGTTGATAAATTCATAGCCTCAAAATGCACCTGGAATGTATATGCCCTTGGGTAGGCATTCTCTTACTTTTGGCAGGGGAAAAGTAACAAAACCCTTTAGTTAGACAGAGGATACAGGAGGTATCCTCTGTCTAACTGGCGACATTCAGGTCGCCAGTCACGTATCAAAATAAGTGTGAATGGACTTATTAGAAAGTCATTTTTTCTTATTTATTCATTGATTTTAAAGCCGCACGGATAATATCGCTGGCTTCAGTAAACTCGCCTTTGGCTGCGTTGACCAGTTTCTGTGCCTCAGCTGGTTTATAACCGAGTGATTGCAAGGCTGCTTCGGCTTCGGCCACTGCAGAATTCCCCATAAACTGAATCTGGGGTGCAGTAGAATTGGCCGGTGCGGTACCTGTGGCCATCGCCTTAAAGCGGTCTCGCAGCTCAATCATCAGGCGTTCAGCGGTTTTTTTGCCCACCCCCGGTACTTTGACCAAGGTGTTGAGGTCTTCGTTCTCAACTGTGTGAATCAGCATTTCTACACTTAACGTTGACAGAATACCCAGTGCCATTTTTGGGCCAACGCCATTCACCTTTAATAAGGTCCGGAAAATGGTTTTTTCCTGGGCATTTAAAAAGCCATAGAGTAACTGCGCATCTTCACGTACGGCCAGATGTGTCCACAGGGTAATGTGCTGACCTTTTTGGAGCTGGCAAAAGGTGGTAAGTGGTGTATCAATTTCATAACCCACGCCATTTACATTTAACAGGACAGTCGGTGCTTCAAGCGCCAGTACTTCACCAATTAGGCATCCAATCATCTTTTATCATCACTAAATTCAGTTTGTAGCATAGTAGTCAGCATTTTCAGTAAAGGCAAAACCACTGCTGCACAATGGGGGATTTTACTGTCATCATCACTTAATACAGCAGGATATTTTATAATAATCCGACTTTATTGCCCTGTAATTCCTGTGACAGGTTATAGGCCTGATGATCAGAAAATTTTGAGATAATATCCAGGACCTGCATAATATTTTCATAATGGCTGGCTGTGAAATTCGCACCTGAGCGTTGCAGAATCGACATCAGGCGCTGTTCCTTAAAGCTCAGCGTTTTATGCGGTATAGTCAGCGGAATAAATGCATCCAGAATATTCTGCAAGCATTGATGAGCAATGATTTCCAGTCCTGCTTTTTGCGGATGCTCAAAAATCCTGTCACGCGCCAGTTCTTTGGCCCGGTCAATCCCGCTTTCAATATCTGCTGTGCAATATTGCAATAACCCACCCTGTAACTGGCCCGATAAAATCTGGTCATGATGTCGGGCAAAGGCCGTGGTCACTTCATTCACCAGGCGTTTCATCACACGGCCACGCAAGGCGGCAATTTTCTGCTGCCAAGTGGTATTTTCCATGGCTATCTCGGACGGAACACCATAGTCGCCCAGCAGATTTAGAAATACCGGCTCCACTTCCTCATAACTCAGCATATTCAGGCTGATGCCATCTTCTAGGTCAATCAGGGCATAACAGATGTCATCGGCTGCTTCGAGCAGATAGGTGAGTGGGTGACGGCAGTATTGATACTCGTCTAACTGGATCAGTCCAAGCTCTTCTGCGATCTGTTTTAAAATGTCTTTTTCCGCCTGATAACAGCCAAATTTGGCTCGTTGACTGGCCGGGCGGTCACCTTGAGATGCAATGGTTTTGGACAGCCACGGATATTTCAAATAAGCGCCTAAAGTGGCATACGTCAGGCGCATGCCACCGTCGTTGGGATGATAGTCAATCTTGGTCAGCAGGCGCAGACCTTGGGCATTGCCCTCAAACTGGCGTACATCGGCTTCCTGCTCGGGACTCAAATCTTTTAAGAAGTCCGTATGCGATACATCATCAAACCATTCCCGAATTGCATATTCACCCGCATGACCAAAGGGCGGATTACCAATATCATGCGCCAGACAGGCTGCCTGAATAATGGCACCGACATCTGCCGGGGAAATCCAGGGTGGCAGCCGGTCTTTAATTTTCTCTGCTGCCAGCATTCCCAGCGAGCGTCCAATACAGGACACTTCAAGCGAATGGGTTAAACGGGTGTGAATCCCGTCATGCTGGGTCAGGGGGTGAACCTGCGTTTTACGGTTCAGCTGCCGGAAGCTCTGGGAAAAAATAATCCGGTCATAATCTTTATGGAACGGGCTGCGGGCCAGTTCAGTACTTTGCTTTTTACTACCAATCCGAACTGTGGAAAGCAGTTCTAACCAACGCATTTGAGTCATTTATCATTATTCAGTTCTTTGCTCTGTGCATCATGCCAAAAAAGTGACGACAGCACTAGGGTGCTGCGACATGAATTGTCGGAACACACAAAAATCTGTGGAAATTTCAGTTGAACAGTTGCCATAAAAAACAGGTCATATTGACCTGTTTTTGTCTCATGAGAGTGGTGTACTAAAGCAAATCTTCACCACTGATCTTGGCTTCCTGGATGTCTTTATAGACTCCCATACAAATGACGAACAGAATCATCGTCGCCACCAATGGCCAAAAAAGTACATATAGGGTCATAAATTGACTACTCATCTGAAATCTCCTTATTTACTTTTCTCAGATACCTGGTGAAATTCAATCACCATTTTATTGATTTGTTTAAAATCAAATCGTTCTTTGCTATTCATTAAAGTCAGGACAGTACAGACAATGGCGCTGCTGCCATAGGCGGTCAGAGAACTCAATAGCGTGCCATAATCACGCAGGAAGCCGATGGTCCATGGAAGGAAGCCGATACTGGCCAGAATGCCGACCACCAGGCCAACTTTCTTGCCAAAGAAGCCAAAGCTCATCAGACCCAGTACCACACCAATACCGAGGGTCGCCATAAGCTCAAAGCCAAGTGCGATCAGACCCTGAATCGGCAGCCATTCAAATCGAACCACCAGAAAGCTTAAAAATGCGATACCGACAGACCAGTTAAAGGCACGAGCATTGACCTTGTCCCAGTACAGGCTGGCAATCACCGGGAATACAATGGCACCCCAGAGCGCGCCGACGAAAATCAGCATCGCCAGAATATCGAATTTAAGCGTGGCAATTAAAATACCGAGCATGGTGGCTACAATCATGGTCATCCGGCCAATAAACAGCATCTTCTTCGGATCAGGACGATTTTTAGCAATCTGTTTGCCATAAATGTCGGTCATTACGATGGCAGACAAGGCGGATAAGTCCGAATCCGCCGTTGACGAAAGCGCGCCAATCACCATGAAAAAGAGTAAGCCCACCATAAATGGAGACAGATACGTCGCTGCCATTTGTGGAATCAGGTTGTTCAGGTTGCCATCAATCGGCTGAATACCGGCAAAGAGTGCCAATAATCCGAGCATTCCTAAACCGACGACAATCGCTGCATAACCAATGGTTGCGGTAATGAAACTCGGTTTGATCAGGTCTTTACGGACTGCAAACATGCGTTGAGCAATGGTCTGGTTACCAATTGCATAGGCCAGTACCGCCACAAAAAATGGTGCGCCTTGTTCTAAAAATGCGGTTTTCGAAAAGAAATCCAGCTGTTCCGGTTGCAGATTATGCATGCCGGTCTGGAACAGTGACGGGCCGCCCAGCGTAAAAAATAGCGTTGGAATAATGATCACTGCTGCCACAATCATGGCAACCAGTTGACCAAAGTCGGTAAATACCGAGGAGCGGAAACCTGACCATAAAGTATAGGACAGGACGCCAAATCCGGTAATCAAGACCCCATGGATAAAGCTGAGGGGAGACAGAATTTCAACCAGCGCACCTGCTGCGGTAAAGTTTACCATCAGGCTGATCACGCTCCCGACAATGTTGGAGCCGGCCAGAATCATCTGGCTCTGGTTGCCATGCCGCGCATGCATGATTTCTGCCAAAGTGTGCGCATTGGGTGCCAGTTCGCGGAAACGTTTGCCGAATGGATAGATAAATAAAATCATCAGTGCACCCCACAAACCATAGTGTAAAGCACCGGAAACACCGTATTTATAACCGGACGAAGCTGCTGCATAAAATGAAGCGGCCCAGATCCAGGTGGCGGTCATACTGGCCGCAGACATTCCAAAGCCGATGGAGCCATTCGAGACCATATATCCATCGACATTTTCATTTTTTTGCTTAATGCGTAACGACAATAGAAAGGTGATGCCATAGAAAAGCACCATCAATAGTACAGTTGCTGTACTAGTGAATTGAAACATATATACTCCTTAAGCGGGTCACCTTTTGTTTTTGAAAATTAAATCATTGGCAACAGATTAAGGCTCTAGATTAGACAGAGCAGTGAAGCTACAGAAAATAAAAAAACCAGTGTCTGAATATCAATTTGATATGCATATCTGCAGCAGAAAAGAGGATGATTTATGCGTCCTGAATCTGGACATTTCCTCAACAATTGGCGTAGAGGTTAACATAAAATCATCAAATTTAATGATGAAGTCCTCAATTATGCAGATTCTTTGCTGATATAAGGCTATTTTCGATTTCGACATCTTCTAATATGTGGACCTGTGAGTGATATATTTTTATAGGAATTACAGCTATTTATTGTAGGGTTTTTAATTAGAATAAAGATTGATAGTAGTCATGAAATAAAAAAGTAACAAAATTTTAATATTGCCTGTTTTCTGCATTATGAGTCGTGATTTTTCTCATAATAGGCCACGAAATTATCATTAATTCATGTCTCATGCTGCCTATATATACTAAATTTTTACATAAGAATAGAGGCTGAGAATCAGTTTAAATTTAAGCTTTATATTTTCAATTGATTAGCGTTTAATTTCACTCTTTTGAGTAAGGGGTTTAAGGAATATTTGAATCAATATTTGGGGTTAATATGTCAATAAAAACAGGCTTAATCTCTTTAAAATGTATTTAATAAAATAACCCTATTCATTTTAAGTCTCAATCTTTGTTAAAAACTAGGGTGCAGTCTTATATATGAGGTTTAGATATCTTTAAATGCAGCCCAGATATTAAAAGGAGCGAGCAGGATAATCCGGGCTGCCCGATATTATTGGAAGTCGATTGAAGCAGGTTACATGACAGATTTATGCCCAGCAGGACCAAAAATACAGCACAGCGAGGCAGAGTCTTGACGCGTGCGCTGGAGTCCGGAATAAAGATAGCGGGATACAAAATTATTTCGGTATGGCAACTCGCCGACAGGACACAGAGAGACGAGCTGAAAAAATGAACTCAAGTGTTTTTTAGTTTATCTCGAGAAGCTTGAGCCTAAACCTATCCTTTCCTTAATAAGGTTTTTATAGCGGCTCAAGAATAAGTGCTGTACGCATTTTAAGTAGGCTTGCTGTTGAAAAATAATACAATTTTATTAAATGAAATTATTCTTCATCGGTTTTGATTTTTATTTAACAAATTGTGTTAGTCTACGCGACCCGATTCAATTTTCCTGCTTGAAAATAAAACAATATTTTAAAAATACAGAATATTTCAGCAGTAGTTTTCGTATTTGCCATCTAGCCGATTTCCTTATTTCACAGTAGAATATGCGCTCTCTCAAGTCACATTGTGGCATGGTTTACGACCATCCCGTGGAGCCAAAATCAGCATGTTTATTGTTGCCGGTGCACCTGCACATTCTTCATTTAAGAAAACTCAACTACTTTCACGTTTATCGTCAATTAGTTCTGTTCAATCAATTGAAAGTCAATGGGTCTACCTCTTTGACCAAGCGCTCAACGAGCAACAACAGCAATCCGCTTTGCAGCTTTTAAATGATGGTCAATCTTTTGATTTACACCAAGCGACAAGTGATGAAATCCAGATTTTAGTAACACCACGATTAGGCACCATTTCTCCATGGTCATCCAAAGCGACAGATATTTTCAAGAACTGTAATACCCCAGTTCATCGTCTGGAACGCGGTGTTTTATTTACCTTGAAAGGTGAAAAAGAGCTTTCTAAAGAAGTACTGCAGGTTTTACATGACCGCATGACGGAAAGCGTGTTTAATACGATTGAAGATGCTGCGGCACTGTTTACTGAAACAGCACCAAAACCTTTGAACTCGATTGATATTCTGGGTCAGGGCAAGGCAGCGTTAGTTCAGGCGAACAATGAATTCGGTTTTGCACTGTCTGATGAAGAAATTGATTATTTAACCGATGCCTTTAACAAGCTGGGCCGTAACCCGAATGATATTGAGCTGATGATGTTTGCACAGGCAAACTCTGAGCATTGCCGTCACAAAATCTTCGGTTCAGAATGGACCATTGATGGTGAAGTTCAGCCTTTGTCACTGTTCCAGATGATCAAGAACACCTATAAGGAATCACCAACAGATGTATTGTCTGCTTATAAAGACAATGCCTCAGTGATTGTAGGTTCTGATACGCAACGTTTCTATCCAACCAAGGAAGATAACGGCCAGCACGTTTATAAATATAAGAGCCAGGCCGCTCATATTCTGATGAAAGTGGAAACACACAACCACCCGACTGCGATTGCGCCATTTGCCGGTGCTGCGACCGGTTCAGGCGGTGAAATCCGTGATGAAGGTGCGACAGGTCGTGGTGGTAAGCCGAAAGCTGGCTTAACCGGTTTCACAGTATCTAACCTGAATATTCCTGGTTTTGAACAGCCTTGGGAAGAAAACTACGGCAAACCATCACGTATGGCATCGCCACTGCAAATCATGATTGAAGGGCCGTTGGGTGGTGCAGCGTTTAACAACGAATTTGGTCGTCCGGCTTTAAATGGTTATTTCCGTACTTTTGAACAGAACGTCAATGGCGAAGTGAAAGGCTTCCATAAGCCAATCATGATTGCAGGTGGTTACGGTAACATCCGTCCTGACCATGTAGAAAAAGATCCAATCCAGCCGGGTGACTTGCTTATCGTGCTGGGCGGCCCTGCGATGCTGATCGGTCTGGGCGGCGGCGCAGCGTCTTCTGTAGACAGCGGTACCATGGGTGAAAATCTGGACTTCGCATCGGTACAGCGTGAAAACCCGGAAATGGAACGCCGTTGTCAGGAAGTCATTGATACTTGCTGGCGCATGGAAGATGAAAACCCGATCGTTTCGGTACATGACGTCGGTGCAGGCGGTATTTCGAATGCAATGCCTGAACTGGTCAATGACCACGAACTGGGTGCGGTACTGGATCTACGTAAGATTCCATCTCTAGAGCCAGGCATGTCGCCAATGGAAATCTGGTCAAACGAAGCACAAGAGCGTTATGTGCTTGCGATCCGTCCAGAATCTCTGCCACTGTTTGAGTCAATCTGTGCGCGTGAACGTTGTCCGTTTGCGGTGCTGGGCGAAGCGACTGAAGCGCGTCATTTAACTGTTGAAGATCCATTATTTGGCAACAAGCCGGTGGACATGCCAATGCAGGTGATGCTTGGCGGTACCCCGCGTATGAGCCGTTCATATGAAACAGTGGAGCGTAAAGGTGATGATTTTGATGCCTCTAAAGTCACTGACCTGAAAGATGCGATTTATCGCGTGATCAAGAACCCGACAGTTGCATCTAAATCATTCCTGATCACTATTGGTGACCGCTCGATTACCGGTATGGTTGCACGTGACCAGATGGTGGGTCGTTGGCAGATTCCTGTCGCGGATGCTGCAGTGACCACCACCAGTCTAGTCGGTTATAACGGTGAAGCGATGGCGATGGGCGAGCGTCCACCGGTAGCATTGTTAAATCCGGCAGCATCTGCACGTTTATCGGTTGCTGAGTCTATTACAAACATCATGTCGGCGAAGATTAAACAGATCAGTGACATTAAATTGTCTGCAAACTGGATGGCGGCTGCCGGTCAACCAGGTGAAGACCAAGCTTTATTCGAAGGCGTAAAAGCCATCGGTATGGAAATGTGTCCAGCACTGGGTATCGCGATTCCTGTGGGTAAAGACTCATTGTCGATGCGTACGACCTGGAATGACGAAGGTACAGATAAATCTGTGACTTCGCCAATGTCAGGGGTAATCACGGCATTTGCGCCAGTGACTGATGTGCGCAAGACATTGACCCCTGAATTGAAAAACATCGATTCTGTACTGCTACGTATCGATCTTTCTAAAGGCCAATTCCGTCTAGGCGGCTCGATTCTGGCTCAGGTTTATAAAGCGATTGGTTCAGTAACCCCTGACGTTGATAGCTTTGATGACTTGAAAGCTTTCTTTGCACTGGTTCAGGAGTGGAACGATCGCGACCTGATCAAGGCCTATCATGACATCGGTGATGGCGGCTTATTGGCCACTGTTGCAGAAATGATGTTTACGTCACGTCTGGGCGTTGCACTCGAAGAACAATCTGTGGCTGCACTGTTCGCTGAAGAAATCGGGGCAGTTCTGCAAATTGCCAAAGCAGATTGGGAAGTATTGCAAGCAGAAGTTGCGGCTTCAAGCTTGAAAGATGCTATCTCTGTTGTGGGTACAGTCAACAATACGGACCAGTTGTCTGTAAATGGTCTGGTACTTGAGCGTGCCGATTTGCAAGTGGCCTGGACTAAGGTTTCCCATCAAATCCAGCGTTTACGTGACAACGTCGAAACTGCGGATCAAGAATTTTCCCTGATCACAGACAAGTCACACCAGGGCTTGATCGCTCAACCGACATTCGATTTGAATGAGCCAGTTGAAGCCCCATATATCAATTCACGTCGTCCAAATATGGCAATTCTGCGTGAGCAGGGTGTGAATGGTCATGTTGAAATGGCAGCTGCATTCGATAAAGTGGGCTTCAACACGGTTGACGTACATATGAGTGACCTGCTGGCTGGCCGTATCAGTCTGGATGACTTTGAAGGTCTGGTGACCTGTGGTGGCTTCTCTTATGGTGACGTACTCGGTGCAGGCGGCGGCTGGGCCAAATCTGTATTGTTTAACCCGCAGCTACGTGACCAGTTCGAGAAATTCTTCAACCGTCAGGAAACCTTCTCTTTAGGTATCTGTAATGGTTGTCAGATGCTGTCTCAATTGGCACCCCTTATTCCGGGGGCAGATGCATGGCCGCGTTTCCATCGCAACAAGTCAGAAGTTTTTGAAGCACGTAGTGTTAACGTTCGTGTCGAGAAATCTTATTCTGTATTGCTAGAAGGTATGGAAGGTTCTATTCTTCCAATCGCTGTGGCGCATGGTGAAGGTCGTGTGGTTGCATCTGCTGAAAATCTGGCTGCACTGAATGCAGGTAACCAAGTGATTATGCGCTATGTTGACAGCCAAGGTCAGGCAACAGAGCAATATCCATTAAACCCGAACGGTTCGCCTGAAGGGATCTCTGGTGTAACTTCTCAAGATGGTCGTGCAACAATTCTGATGCCACACCCAGAGCGTAACTTCCGTGCGGTTCAGCATTCATGGAAACCGGAAGACTGGGATCAAGATGGTGCCTGGTTGCGTATGTTCCGTAATGCACGTAAGTTTATTGGTTAATTTTTATAAATTCATCTGAATGAAAAGCCGCCTTCGGGTGGCTTTTTTATTGGGTGATATTTTTCTTTTATTTTTTGCTCTTTTAAGGAATTAAACCAGTGATTAACTTTATGAAAAGAGAGAAATTTAATAGTATCTTCCAGAAAGGTAGCTGCTGCTTTGAAGGGAGTTTATTTGCTAAACTTTTTAGCTGTTCCTCCAGCAGGTTCGCAAGTAATCTTTGATTAGACATCATGATGCTTGAGCCATATGATGGATTAATACTCCTAGAATATATACCAATTGATATGCTTAAACTCATTTATTACGTTCCTGAATCTCATCTTGAATCGACTAAACTTGCCATTTTTTCAGCCGGTGCTGGAGGGATAGGCGATTATGAACATTGTGCCTGGCAGATTTTAGGCACTGGCCAGTTTAAGCCGCTAAAAGGTGCTGATCCGTTTATTGGTGAGGTCGGTGAGCTTGAACAAGTTTCAGAATGGCGGGTAGAAACCATTGTGCCTGAACATAAGGCCAGTGAGGTGGCACGGGCGTTAAAGGCCATGCATCCTTATGAAGAGCCGGCTTTTGAGTTTATTCAAATAGTGGATATTCCACTCTAATAACTTTTAAACCAATATTTGGTACACGGAAACGCCATCCGCACTGGTTTAAGGCAGGACTGAAGATGATAAAAAATCTGTGATGTATCGACAGCGAGAAGGTTTGAGCCGATTTTGTGGATGACAATACTTCGATGTTTCGACCTACTTTTTCCCAAAACAACAGTAGGTCGAAGCGAAGGTTAATCTCAAAATTAAGACCTTATTGAAAAAGAGTCCATCTGGAAGAACCTTAAACCTTCTGAATAAACAGCTCACGATCAAAACGGTACTGCGGGAAGAATACGCCATCTTTTGCACGCTCACCTGCTGCAATGACCATGACAGGATATTGTCCATCATTTAATGCCAGAATTTCACGTACCAGCGGCTCATCAAATCCTTCCATCATGCAGCTGTCAAAGCCATAAGCACGTAAGGCCAGAACCAGATTTTCACAGGCCAGTGCTGTGGTTTTGCTGGCCCACAGTTTGGCATCCGCAGGATTAAATGCTGATACCGGCATTTGCTTGTCCAGAGTACGAGCGACTTTGAACGCCACTTTCTTAAAATTGCCAAAGGCATTCAGATAACCGGTTTTGTAGTTATAGGGAATGTATTTGTAGTATTTCTTGACTGCAGGTGGGGCTTCTGGAAATGGAAACTCATTAATATTACGTTTGGCCATTTCATCTATACGGTCAGTGCGGGCAACACAGACAATCAGTTCAGATGCTGTCTTGGCAGCCAGCTGGCTCATGCAGGCTTTCACCAGGCGTTTCTTTTTGGCAGGACTTTGTACCACATAGAAGGTCCAGGGCTGCAAGTTCGACGAGTTGGGGGCCAGTAAGGCGAGATCCAGACAATCATCGAGCACTTCGGCAGGAATCGCTTTGCTGGTAAATTTACGTACCGAACGGCGGCTTTCAATCACCTTACGGAAGTTGTCTACATCAATATCTTGGGTAGCAGGTTCGTGGTAGCGCTTTTTTTCAGTCATGGTATTTATATTCTTTTTACAGTGATGTGGAAAGAAATGGGGGTGAAATATAAGAAAACCACCCAGCTTATCGAACCAAGTGGTTTTATAGACAAACTTAAATTAGTTGAATTGAGAAAAATCCGGCTTACGCTTTTGCATAAAGGCCGCAACTGCTTCCATCATTTCAGGTGAGCCGACACGCTGCATAAAGATGTCAGCTTCATGATCAATCCATTCAACAATTTCATTTAAATTATGTTTCATCAAGGCTTTGGACTGGACCAGAGAAGCCAGTGGAAGGGCCGCCAGTTGAGCAGCTTGCTGTGCTGCTTTACTATAAACCTCTTCTTCAATACTGTTCACTAAATTGGCTGAACGTGCTGTTTCACTGTTAAATTTTTGTGCAGTAAGTAATAACTCAGCCGCCTTGTGATAACCCGCCTGTTCAATTAACAATTTACTTGAAGCTCCTTCAGGAGAAAGTCCTAGACTGACAAAAGGAATCTGGAACAGGGCAGTATGATCACTATAGACCAGGTCACAATGCAACAGGATCGTTACCCCAATACCAATAGCTACACCGCGTACGGCTGCAATCAAAGGCTTAGAAAATTTAGCTGCCGATTTTAATAAAATAAAAGGAGGGCCTTCCGCTGCAGGGGCCTGGCCCTTCATTGCTGCATACTTCATAAAGTCCTGCATGTCATTGCCTGCACTAAAATCTGCATCCTGACCGCGTAAAATTACCACCCGGACACTGCTGTCCTGATCGGCTTCATCGAGCGCCTGGGCAATCCATAAGTACAATTCACCATACAAGGCATTTTTGGCTTCAGGGCGGTTGATAGCCAGCGTGAGTACGCCCTGATCTAAAATTGCGTTTAAATGCGGATGAGGTTGTTGAATACAGCTCAGTGTCATCGTACTATCCTTGCTTTAAAACTTAATTTAATTTTATGGCGTTTATTATGTCGCATATTTATTTAAACGACACAACTCTCGAGTCATAAAAAATTGATCTGTTATGAACTATACATTTGATTATCTGGTTTTTATTGGCCGCTTTCAGCCCTTTCATCTGGCCCATATGCAAACCATTAAAATTGCATTAAAACAAAGCCGGCAAGTGATTCTGGCCTTAGGTTCGGCACAGAATGAACGGAATATTAAAAATCCATTTAGTGCTGCTGAGCGTGAACAGATGGTTTTATCTAATTTTTCCGCTGAAGATCAGCAACGGATCAAATTTGTTCATGTGGTCGATGTTTATAATGACCAAAAATGGCAGAAACTGGTCAAATCACTCGTCACAGGTGTCGTTGAGCCAGATGCAAAAGTAGGTTTAATTGGCCATTTTAAGGATGAATCTTCCTATTATCTTAAGCTGTTTCCTGAATGGGAGATGGTCGAGCTTGAAAGCCTGAAAGGCGCAATTTCAGCAACGCCGCTACGTGAAGCTTATTATACTGGGAAAATTATTGAATCGGCTTTTCCTTTAGGAACCAGTGAGTTTTTACATCAATTTCAAAAAACACCTATTTACCAACAATTGCGGCACAAATACCTGACTCAAGACAAAACCAATCTTGAGTAAGCTAATAGCTCAAGGCAAGCAATTGCAGCGGCCGAGGAGTGAAGCAGATGAATGTCAGGATCGCGAAAAGCGTCTTAGTTGCAGGAATACTGGGCTTAAATTTTGCTACTCATGCCACTCCTCAGCAATGGGAACTCACGCCAGAAACCCAGGTCAGTTTTGAGATCAAGTCGATGGGGTTGTCGATTGTAAAAGGTAAATTTGAGCAGATTCAGTCTAGCATGAGTTTTGATCCTGCAGCTCCACTCCATGCCTCCGCCCAGTTTGTTCTCGACATCAAAAGTTTGAGTTTAAATAAGCCCTCGCTGAGTAATCTGATTCTGGGTGAAGATTTCTTTGATGCTGAAAAATATCAGACTGCGACTTTCACGAGCCATGGATTTATCGTTTTAGGTCCTCATCACTACAGTATTACAGGTGATTTATCCTTGCGGGGCGTGACCCGGCGGGTGGTTTTGGATACTATGTTAAAACCCAGTATCAGCCAGCCCCAACGTTTGGATGTTGACGCGACAACAGTGATAACACGCAGTGACTTTGGAATGAAAAAAGCATTTGGCGGGATTGGAGAAAAAGTCAATATTGTAGTTTCTGGACAATGGCAGCTTAAATAGGCTCGGCTCTAAAAACGGCTCTGGTTTAATAAGGAGCTGGCCTGATACAAGATCACTTCGGTTAATACCCTAAGAGCAGGAGATTGCTGCTGCCAGTGATGCCAATACAATGGCACATCGCATTGGCATTCTGGCAATATCTCGACCAGTGCATCATTTTCAAGACGGTCAGCGATTTGATATTCAGGCACTAAACCATAACCCAGTCCTGAAAAAATGGCCTCAGCAAATGCTGTTGCAGAGGGAGTGTAATAAAAAGCAAAGCATTGCTGATGTAAGCCGAATTGAGCCAGCAATGTGTGGCTATGCAAATGATCTTGATCATTATAAATGACGGCAGGGGCCTTAGGTAGCGCCTCTCGACTTATCCCTCGTTTAAACCACGATTGTACAAAAGCAGGGGTCGCCACCATGCGATACGCATCTTTCCAAGACAATGTGCTTTACAGCCCGACATGGCTTCATTTTGGCTACTAATGCAGGCATTGACTTGGCCTTGTTGCAAAAGCTTATGCGTTTCACTTTGAACGGTCATCCGAAGATGCAAAGCAATCTTTTTTTGAAATGAGTGTGACTGACAGGCAGGGCAATAGCCAAGTACCCGCAAGCTTACTGCGGAGGCGGTGATATTTAATACTTTTGCTGCAACGTCAAAACTTCGTGTTTCGGCAACTGCCAGAAAAGCCGCATAATTTTAGAATTAAGGAGCATGGGCTAGCTAAAAGAAATTTGGTCTGGATGATATTTTCTTAATTATATTTAATTCAAAAGTCGGATATGGAGAATGATGGCATTTTTATAATGAAATGACATGTCGATGTTAAATGCCTATATACAGGGGCTAGCCATTGGTTTTAGCCTGATTATTGCCATTGGTGCGCAGAACGCTTTTGTGTTGAAACAAGGATTGAAACAGTAGCATATCTTTGCCATTTGTCTCTGCTGTGCATTATCAGATGCCATCCTGATTTCAGCTGGAGTTTTAGGTTTCTCACAGCTGATGCTGTTATATCCGCATTGGCTGAACATTGCCAAGTATTTGGGTGCGACGTTCTTGTTGATCTATGGTGCACAACATTTTTATCAGGCCGGGAAAAGTGAGCAGCGCTTAATACCAGACCAAGATGCAGAGCCTGTCTTATATAAAGTCCTATGCATCTGTCTAATACTGACCTGGCTGAATCCGCATGTCTACCTAGATACTGTGATATTAATGGGGTCTATCTCCACCCAATATGCAAATGCACAATTTTATTTTGCTCTGGGAGGAATCACTGCCTCCTTCGTATTCTTTTTTAGCCTGGGCTATGCGGCACGTTATTTGCAGCCGGTTTTTCATCGCCCTCAAGCCTGGAAGATACTGGATATACTGATCGGCTGCGTGATGTGGTCAATTGCGATTTCTTTATTAAATTAAGTCTATTGGGAGCATGAATCTAAGAAAAAGACATGAAGAGGAACTTCATGCCTTTTTAGGGGAGGAGAGCAAGTTAAGCCGCTTGAAGGGCTTTTAAATCCTCTAGCACCTGCTCAGCATGACCTGCAGCTTTCACTTTGCGGTATTGTTTAAGCAATATGCCGTTATGGAAAATAAAAGTTGAGCGTTCAATGCCCATAACTTTTTTGCCATACATATTTTTTTCTTTGATCACATCAAAGTGATTACATAACACTTCTTCTTTATCGCTAATCAGATTAATCGTCAGATTTTGCTTTTCAGTAAAGTTTTGATGGGCTTTAACCGAATCACGTGAAATACCAATAATTGTGGTATTTAAAGCATCAAACTGATCTTTTAGGCATGAAAAACTGACCGCTTGAGTGGTACAGCCGGGGGTAGAATCTTTGGGATAAAAATAAATCACCAGCCATGGTGTATCCAGTTGAGCTAAATTGATTTCACCTGTCGTGGCAGGAAAATTCTGGTCAAGTAAACTGATCTCAGACATGACTACTCCAATTTCTATAGATTTTTCAAAAAAATAAGCCACATATTGTGGCTTATTCTAGCAAATAATCTGGACGGATTATTTCTTTGCTGCCTGAGCAGATTTCATCGCTTCTTCAGTTAAATTTTTCAATTTACCAGTCAGCTGCGGACCGAAACATGCTTGCAGATCTTTATTCTGTTTTTGTACAAACGCTAAAGTACCCGGGCTTTTTTTCTGGTTAATCGTACTTTGGATTTCCCATTTTTGAGCATTGGTCAGCTTGCCGTCTGCTTCTACAGCACAGCTACAATACTTGCTCACTTCAGCAGCAGTCAGTTTTTTGCCTTTAGCAGTTTCATCTTTACAAACATTGATCAATGCAGCTTTAACATTGGTGCTTTTATAAGCTTGTTGTAATTTGTCTTCGGCTGCATGGGTTGCCGTTGTAAACATTGCCGCAGCTGAAACGATCGCTGAAAGAACGATACTTGATTTTAACATTTTCATATATTCTACCTTGTCTTTACGGTATATAACGTGTCGGGTCTTCAACACCTGCGTCTGCAAAACCTTGTTTGCGTAAACGACAACTGTCGCATTTTCCACAGGCACGTCCTAGGTCATCTGCCTGGTAGCAAGATACCGTTTGACTGTAGTCTACGCCATGTTCCAGACCTAAGCGAATAATATTTGCTTTGGATAAATGTAACAAAGGTGTTTCAAATTTGAGCGCCTGACCTTCAATACCGACTTTGGTGGCAAGGCGAGCCATGTTGGCAAAAGCTTCAATAAACTCTTGGCGGCAGTCTGGATAGCCCGAATAATCCACTGCATTAATTCCGATTACGATGGCCTCAGCGTGTAAGACTTCTGCCGCTGCCAGGGCATAAGAGAGGAAGATGGTGTTGCGTGCAGGGACATAGGTAATAGGAATACCTTCCTGTTCCTGATCCGGGATCTCAAGGCTAGGATCAGTCAGGGCTGAGCCACCCAGGTTACCTAAATCAATATTAATTACACGGTGTTCTATACCCGCACGTTTTGCCAAGGCACGTGCTGCGTCCAGCTCGGTGGTAGAGCGCTGACCGTACATAAAGCTTAGCGCAATACATTCATACCGTGCCTGCGCCCAAGCCAGACAGGTTGTTGAGTCTAATCCGCCAGATAACAATACAATGGCACGAGGGCGCATAACTGATACTCCAAAAATAACTTTATAAAAAATTAACGACCTGTTTCATCGTTCCATAACAACTTGTGAAGTTGCAGCTGGAAACGAACCGGGAGATGGTCTTCCAAAATCCATTGGGCTAAATCACGTGCCAGTGCTGGCAAGTGTACCGAACCTTTTTCAATCGCAAATGCGGGCGAAAACCAAACTGTACTGACTTTCTGCTCCAGTTGATAGAGCTCTACCTGCTGTTTTGACCATTCATAGTCTTCACGGTTACAAATGACGAACTTGATCTGATCATGCGGGCTTAAATGGTCCAGATTAGAAAGCAGATTTCGTGAAACTTCACCTGAAGTTGGGGTCTTTAAGTCTAAAATTTTAGATACACGCGGGTCTACCTTTGACACATCGAGTGCACCGCTGGTTTCAAGCGATACTTCACAGCCCAAGTCTGCCAGGCGCTGCATCAAGGGCAGGGCATTGGGCTGCGCTAAGGGTTCACCACCTGTCACACAAATATAAGGGGTTTTAAAAGCGAGTGCAGTCTGAATAATATCATTCAGAGCTTGACGTTCACCGCCTTCAAAAGAATAGGTGGTATCGCAGTAGGTACAGCGTAGTGGACAGCCGGTTAAACGAATAAATACCGTTGGCAGTCCAGCCGCATTGGCTTCACCTTGTAATGAATAAAAGATCTCCGTAATGCGTAAACCCGCAGACGGATCAGAAACAGGAATAGCAGAAGATCGAAGCATATTCATAACACTATTAACCACTGAAAAAAATAATTAGGTATAAAAATAAAAATCCCTACGATCATTGCTAACCGTAGAGACGAGGAGCGGTTGAGGCCCCGAGGAACAATAAATGTTCCGCAGCAGACTACATCTTAATCTTCACGAAGTAAGTCATTTAGGCTAGTTTTAGCCCGAGTTTTGGCATCTACCTTTTTCACGATGATTGCAGCATACAGGCTGTATGTACCACATTTAGAAGGAAGGCTGCCCGATACTACGACAGAACCTGCAGGAACCCGACCATAGTAAATTTCGCCAGTTGCGCGGTCATAAATTTTGGTAGACTGACCAATAAATACGCCCATGGAAATGACCGAACCTTCCTCTACAATCACACCTTCTACAATTTCAGAACGCGCACCGATGAAGCAGTTATCTTCAATAATAGTTGGGCCTGCCTGAAGGGGTTCAAGTACCCCCCCAATGCCTACCCCACCTGACAGGTGAACATTCTTACCAATTTGTGCGCATGAGCCGACAGTAGCCCACGTGTCAACCATGGTGCCTTCATCAACATAAGCACCAATGTTCACATAAGAAGGCATCAATACCACATTTTTTGCCTGATAAGAACCCTTACGCGCTACAGCAGGAGGAACGACGCGCACACCCGCTGCTTTAAACTGCTCTTCGGTCCATTCGGTAAATTTGGTATTTACCTTGTCATAGAAACGAAGGTCACCAGCTTCCAGCGATTGATTGTCGTTTAATTTAAATGATAACAAGACTGCTTTTTTTATCCATTGATGAACTATCCATTCACCATTGATTTTTTCTGCGACCCGTAAAGTACCATTGTCCAGACCAGCAATTACGTCCTCTACTGCTTGACGGACTTCAGTAGGACAATCTGCTGCGCTAAAATTTGCACGGCCTTCAAACGCTTGCTCAATGATTGTTGAAAGCTGAAGCATGAGTTTCCTTCCGAAAAAAATTTCCAATATTTTACACTATATTTTTGGGAAAAAAGTAAAAACTCGGCAAGGTAATGGCTAATTTAAAAAGTAAAGTGATAAGTATAATTTCTTTATTTTTAATGTGTACAAACATTGTTTAAAAAACACTTACCATTCAACAAGAAAAACTAATTTGTATCAAAAAACAACAAAAGCTAAGCAAAACTTGCATAAAAAATATTCATTAACTCCTTTATATTGAGCTCATCACATAACTAATGATCAAAAAAAAGTTCTTTTAAGGAGAGAAATAATGAAATCTTTATATCAAGCTTTAGCTGTATCCGTTTTAGCGGTAGCAGCAGGCTCTACAATGGCGGCTGATGAAACAGTTGTGACAGATGAGGGTGTGGCATCTTTTTCTTTCTTTAAACCTGCTTCTGTTCGTGCTGAAGTCGGAACGACCGGTTATGGTGGCGCACTTTCATGGAGTGTGAACCCGTATGTAGGTGTAACCCTAGGTTATAACGGTGGTGATATTTCCTGGTCTGATGACTTGTCAATCAATGGCACGAAATACGATCTGGATATGGACAATAACCTGACCTATTTAAATGCCGAAATCCGTCCTTGGGCCAACTGGTTTTATATGGCCGCGGGTGTAGGTTATATTGATAATGATTATGGCTTGGAAAGTCGTACAGGAGCTAATGGGGTTATTACTGTTGATGGTAACCGTTATCAAACTGTAGGTGGAACTACTGGTCGTGTAACTGGTGATCTATCATATAAAAATAATCTTGCACCATATGTAGGTATTGGTTTCTCACCAGCAATTACCAACCGTTGGGGCGTATTCGGTGAAATTGGTGCCTACTATAATGGCAATCCAAATGTTAATTTAACTTCAACTGGTAACTTTGAAGCACTTGATCCAAACGCACCAGATTTTGATACAGCGTTAAGAAATGAAGAGCGTGAAATTCGTAATGACAACGAATATGAATGGCTACCGGTTGCCAAACTGGGTGTAAGCTTCCGTTTCTAAACATTCATCTCAGCAATAAAAAAACAGGCTACGGCCTGTTTTTTTATTTATCATCTTGTTGATAAAACTGAGTATCTATTCCCGGGATGAAGTCATAGAGTCATGGCAGCCTTTTCAGGTGAGTTTGAAGGGGAGACTGTGATAGGTCAGAATCCTTGAAGGATACCAAATGGCTTGATGGCCGGTTTTTATACTAAGGTCGGGCTTGGTAGTGTTGTGGCTTAAACCTACTATAGTTAAAACCTAGAGATCCAATAATCTAAAGAAAACAACGACAAATCAAGATAAATCAAAGGAAGAGAGCATTCATGAGTTTTGCAGCCCAGATCAAGATTCCCGCCACTTATATGCGTGGAGGTACGAGTAAAGGCGTATTTTTTAAGCTGGATGACTTGCCGCCTGCTGCCCGGCAGCCGGGCCGAATTCGTGACCAGCTCCTGCTACGTATCATTGGCAGTCCTGATCCCTATGGCAAACAAATTGATGGGATGGGGGGAGCAAGTTCAAGTACCAGTAAAACTGTGATTCTATCCAAAAGCCAGCAAGAACATCATGATGTAGATTATCTGTTTGGACAGGTATCGATTGATCGACCTTTTGTTGACTGGAGTGGCAATTGTGGCAATCTGACCGCAGCAGTAGGTGCATTTGCGATTTCCAATGATCTGGTGGATCAGGCACGTATCCCGGAAAATGGAATATGTATAGTCCGAATCTGGCAAAAGAATATCCAGAAAACGATTATTGCGCACGTGCCTATGCAGAATGGCCAAGTGCAGGAATTGGGTGATTTTGAACTGGATGGAGTTACTTTCCCGGCGGCTGAGGTGCAGATTGAGTTTCTGGACCCGGCGGATGACAATGCCGAAGGTGGCTCAATGTTTCCAACAGGGTACCTGACCGAAACGCTGCACGTGCCAAATATTGGCAGCTTTGAAGTCACCATGATTAATGCCGGTATTCCAATCGTATTTTTAAAGGCTGAAGATCTGGACTATAACGGCACCGAGTTACAGGAGCATATTAATAATGATGCCGCTGCACTGGCAAAGTTTGAAACTATTCGTGCTTATGCTGCCAAGCAGATGGGACTGATTCAGGATGTTAGTGAAGCTGCAACCCGTCAACACACACCGAAAATTGCTTTTGTTGCAGCACCAAAGACTTATATTTCTTCTAGCGGTAAAGAAGTCACCGAAGCGGATAGCGATATTCTGGTACGCGCCTTATCTATGGGGAAACTACACCATGCCATGATGGGTACAGCTGCGGTCGCAATTGCAACGGCTGCTGCAATTCCGGGGACATTACTAAACCAGGTTGCCGGTGGGGGAGAGCGGGAATCGATTCGCTTTGGCCATCCTTCAGGAACTTTAAGAGTCGGCGCACAAGCAGTTCAGGAAAATGGTGAATGGAAGGTAAAAAAGGCCATCATGAGCCGCAGTGCGCGTGTGCTGATGGAAGGCTGGGTGCGGGTGCCTGAAGATGTTTTATCTTAATGCTTTTTTTAAATCGCCTAAGTAAGCCTCTGGCCCTGCGGTGGGTTTTTATGGGGCAGAAGAAGTGCTTTCCTGGATTTATCTTGTATTAATCCAGGAATTACAGAACAACAGGTCGATTTAAAGCTGAAAATTCAAAGTAATTCTAGGTACAATGCCTGCTAAGCACACAGGCGTTTAGCCGCTTGTCATTCTATTTTTCTGGACTACGTATTCGAGGCGAATGTGTCATCTATTACTGACGTATCAACCCATGCATTAACTCAAGCACAACAACGGATTCACCACGACTTACTGGCCGCTTTAGAGGCTTTTGCCATTCCTGAGCCGCTAAAGTCGGCAGTCCATCATGCCGTGATGCTTGGCGGCAAGCGGGTACGTCCAGCCCTGTGTTATGCCACCGCCTCCCTAAAGCCCAACCAGAATACCGCTGCGGTACGCCGTGCGGCTGTTGCGATTGAATTTATTCATTGTTATTCACTGGCCCATGATGATCTACCATGTATGGATAATGACCTGTTACGCCGTGGGCAGCCGACTTGTCATGTGGCCTATGGTGAAGATACGGCGCTGTTGGCCGGAGATATTCTGCAGTCCATGGCTTTTGAAATTCTGGGTAGCCGTCTGTTTGATCAGGGACCGGCTGTCGAGTCGTCGATTGTCTTGAAGCAGATGCAGATTTTAGCAACGGCCTCTTCAAAAATGGTCAATGGTCAGGTGCTTGATTTACAGTCTGAAGGCAAGAAAATTGATCAAGAGGCTTTAGAAACCATTCACCGTAATAAAACCGGTGCTTTAATCAGCGCAGCAATTATGATGGCGGCAGTGACAATCTTTGAAGGAACCGATCTGGCGATTCCTAAACTGCGTGAATTTGGACAGGTAATTGGTTTGGCCTTCCAGGTGCAGGACGATATTCTGGATATTATTTCCGACACGGAAGTGTTGGGTAAAACCGCAGGCAAGGATGAACAGGTTGAGAAATCGACGTATCCGGCCCTAATGGGTTTGGAGCAGGCCAAAATTTATGCCCAGCAATTACATGATCAGGCATTGACTGCTTTGGCTCATTTTGAAGGCGAAGCTGAGGAACTGATGCACATTACCCAGTTCCTGCTCCATCGTAAAAGCTAGTTGGAAAAATTGTGCCAAGACAGATGAAAACCCATCTATAAAAAAAAGAGGACTTAACGTCCTCTTTTTAGTGGATCGCTCAATTATTTGCTTTGGTTATACAGACGTTCTGCTTCTTCAAAACGGGTGGTAATTGCGGCAGTTGGGGTTTTGTCTATCAGGCTCACCAGTACAATCGCAATCCATGAGCACATAAAGCCGGGGATAATTTCATAGATTCCAGCTGGAATAACTCCCAGACCAGTAACGCCCAATGTGTTTTTCCAGAGAATAACCATAGCAGCACCGACGATCATCCCTGCCAGAGCACCATTTAAAGTCATGCGCTTCCAGAACAGTGACAGAATAATCAGAGGGCCGAACGCTGCACCAAAACCGGCCCAGGCATAAGACACCAAGCCCAGTACTTTAGATTCAGGATTACCCGCCATCCAGATGGCAAGCAGGGCAATCAGAAGCACCATTAAACGGCCGACCCACACCAGTTCTTTTTGTGAGGCATTTTTACGCAGAAAAGATTTATAAAAATCTTCGGTGAGGGTGCTTGAACAGACCAGAAGCTGGCAGCTTAAGGTACTCATGACAGCGGCTAAAATTGCAGCCAGCACAATACCGGCAATCCATGGATTAAACAGGATTTTGGTCAGTTCCATAAATACTGTTTCAGGATTGGTACTCACAACAGTGGCTAATTCTGGATGAGCCTGGAAATAAGCAATACCAAAGAAACCGGCTGCGACTGCACCGCCCAGGCAAAGAATCATCCAGGTCATACCAATACGGCGTGCATTCGGAATCGACTTGACAGAATCTGCCGCCATAAAGCGCACCAGAATATGCGGCTGGCCAAAATAACCTAAGCCCCATGCCATCAGTGAAAGAATGGCTACGGTACTCAGATCACCCACCAGATTCATGGCCTGTGGACGGGCAGCTTCCAGCGCCAACGTGACCTGTGACAGATCGGAGAACGTCAGCAAGGTCACAATTGGCGTCAATAAAAGTGCAAAAATCATCAGGCCGGCCTGAATGGTATCGGTCCAGCTGACAGCCAGAAAGCCACCAATGAACACATAGCTGATGGTCGCAATCGCACTGATCCAGAGAGCTGTACTGTAAGACAGGCCAAACATACTTTCAAACAGACGGGCACCGGCGACCATGCCTGAAGCACAATAAATTGCAAAGAAAATCAGAATGACAAAGGCTGACACAATACGCAGGACTTTCTTCTGGTCATTAAAGCGGTTGGAGAAATAATCTGGCAGGGTCAGGGCATTGTGCTGGACTTCGGTATGTACACGTAAACGCCCGGCAACCAGCAGCCAGTTCAGCCATGCGCCGATGATCAGGCCAATTGCAATCCACATCTCTGACAGGCCAGAGAGATAAATTGCACCTGGCAAGCCCATTAGCAGCCAACCACTCATGTCAGAAGCCCCGGCAGAAAGTGCAGTTACGAAACTACCTAAACGTCGGCCCCCTAAAATGTAATCAGAAAAGTTATTGGTTGCGCGATAAGCCATCAGGCCAATCACGACCATGGCGACGATATAAAGAAGAAAGGTAATTAAGGTCGGATTTAGGGGACTCATACAATATCCATTTTCGAGTTTTCACAGGAGATCGAAATAAGGACTTTCATGATGACCAGAGTGACGTCGGGACGTATATTTCCAGCCAAGTCCGAAGGATTTCAAAATAAATGCGAAATTTAACCATAAATTCACACTCTTTGCTGAGATTTCTTGTCCCAAAGGAAAATAGGCAACCTGATGGCTGCCTGTTTTCAGAAGAGGAAGAGGGTATTTTAATGATTTCTTCCCATCACGCCGCGGATGGTATTGAGTATATCGGCAGGCAGTACCACAGTTTTGGCATTTGGAGATTTGGCCATATCTTGCATGGCTTTGACATATTGTTCACCAAGTAAATATGCCACCGGGATTTCATTATCTCCAATTGCAGAGGTCACCATGTCAATGGCACGTTGTGAAGACTCAGCCAAAACGACTTGTGCTTCCGCATCACGACGTGAAGCTTCCAGACGACCATCCGCTTCCAGAATGGCAGCCTGTTTTTCACCATCGGCCTTGGTTACGGTTGCACGGCGCTGACGTTCTGCAGCGGCTTGTTCTTCCATTGCGGTCTGCATTGTAATAGATGGCTTAATATCTTGAATTTCTACGGTTTTTAAGGTGATGCCCCAGTCTGAAATATCATCTGAAATACTGGATTTTAAACGTGCCTTGATATGGTCACGTGAAGATAAAGCATCATCCAGATCCATTTCACCCACGATAGAACGTAGTGAAGTCTGAACCAGGTTTTGGATGGCCCAAGAGTAATTTTCAATACCGTATACGGCTTTTTCAGGTGTGGTCAGGTTGATATACGCCACGGCATTCATGAGCAGCACCGCGTTATCACGGGTAATCACTTCTTGAGAGGGAATATCCAGCACGATATCTTTGGTTGTGACTTTATAGGCGACTTCATCGACATAGGGAATGACGAAATTCAGGCCCGGATTCAGGGTGGTATGGTATTTACCAAGTCTTTGTACGATCCACTTATAACCTTGCGGAACAATACGCACACCTTTAAAGATGGTAATTGCAACAAAAGCTAAAAATGCAAGAACAATTATAGAGCCACTAGACATAGCTTATTCACCTTTTTCATTTTGATAATGAGTGCTGTGGGGTTGTACGACCAGATCGTTGCCGAGAATCTCTACGACACGAACACGATCTCCGACCTGTACCTTATCCAGTGCCCGGCAATTCCATTCATCTGAGCCTAATACCGGCATGGGAAAGCGTACCCGGATTTGCCCATGCTCCATATTGGTTTGAATGACCATGCCAATTTGACCAATCGTGGCTTCACGTGACAATCCGGCCTTGGTCTTGTCGGTTGAAAGCGGCTTGATAAATTTGAACCAGAGTAGCGTACACAGAACCGAAAGCACGATCCAGGTCAGGAGCTGGGTGGTCAGGCCCATCATCGGGAACATCCAGTACAGAATACCGACCATGATGGCACCTATCCCGAACCATAGGGCAGCAAATGCAGGCAAGAGTAATTCTGAAAGGATCAGCAGAATCCCTAATACAAACCAGTGCCAAGGTTCAAGAACTAATTCCATATCGTGACCTATATCGCTAAGTATTTAATTAATCATCATCTTTATATGATTTGCTCCAATGTAACAGATGCTGCCACAGATGAATATAAAAAAACTCATGGATCAGAATCTGGCAGGGCGCGGCGGTTTAAATGCAGCCGGAGACTGTTTGAAATCATGAATAGCTTTTTCAATGGCACGGATTTTCAGTTGGGCAGCTTTTTCACCTTCCAGAATGGTGGCATTACTGGACTTTAAATCAAGCGTGCCGATATGGCCCACTTGCGGCTGAATCACCACGGTCGCCTGTTTCAGCTCTTCATTAATACTTTGCTGTCCCATGATATTAATAGTTTGATCCAACAGTCCCCACATATTGATGGCTTTGCTGCTGTCCGGCCGGGCAGAAATATCTACGGCAATCACCAGATCGGCGCCCATATCCTTGGCCGTTTTAACCGGAATCGGGCTGACCAGACCGCCATCAATATATTTTTTGCCGCCAATGACTGCAGGCACAAAGACATTCGGAATACTGCAAGAGGCACGAACGGCTTGTCCGGCATTGCCTTTAATAAAATCTGCCTTACGCCCATTGTCCAACCGGGTAGCGACTGCGGCAAAACGGATCGGGAACTGTTCAATGGGTTTGTTCGCAATCTGGCTATTGACGTAATCCTGAAGTTTTTGGCCCGCAATAATCCCTTGCCGGTTCAGGGTTAAATCCCGAATATCGGATTCTTTAAAATTCAGGGCAATTTGTTGTAATTGATAAGGAGACTTACCGCTAGCGTACAGGCTGCCGACAAAACTTCCGGCACTGGTACCAGTGACAATTTTCGGTTTAATACCATGTGACTCCAGGACTTTCAGCACCCCGATATGGGCAAAGCCTTTGGCGCCTCCGCCGCCAAGCGCAACGGCGACCACCGGTTCGCGCGCTTTAATCGGAGTCGTAGCAGTCGGAGTTTTACTGGCTTTATCACAGCCAGCCAAGCTTAGGCCAAGACAGCCAATAAAAGCATAATGAGCGAATTTCATTGTAGAAAATGACGGTTAAATCAACAAAATTGAGGCTATCACATCAAAAAAATCGGTTTTTGCCTAGTCTTTTTTCAAAAGCTTTTGTAATGGCTTCGCCACCCAGGCCGGATTTTTTGCCGAGAACTTGCCTGCATAATGTTGATAGATCTGCTCCAGGTCGTATTCATAGTCACCGGTCAGATGATAAACCCCCAAGATATGGATGGTCTTGAGGTCATAATCAAAAGAGAACATGACAATCGGTAGCTGTGCCTCTTGGGCAATATAATAAAAACCGCTACGAATTTTTTCCGGTGCCTTGCGAGAGCCTTCAGGCGCCATACCAATCCAGATTTGTTCGGACTGTTCAATAATCTCTACAATCTGCCGGGTTTGTCCTTGTGCGCTACTTCGGACGACTGGCACCACATCCACCCACTCCAGAATCGGTTTCAGCGGAGTACGAAACAAGCTGTCTTTCCCAAAAATAGTAATCTGGATTCCAAGACCCAGCAGAGCATTAAACCCCAACCAGGCATCAATATTGGAGGTATGTGGCGAAATGATAGCAACCGCTTTAGGCAAATCCGGAAATTCTCCTTCGATTCGCCAGCCTTGGGCTAAAAATAGCTGTTTAAAAAAGCTCCGGCTCAGTTTGCTACCGCGAGAGGGAACATGCGGAGGAAGGGTGGGAAAGCGTGTCATGGTCATCAGCGTTTCTTCCTGAAACTCATTTCTCTTTATTTTTGATCATATTAGACTGTTGTAAAATCTGGATCATTGGCAAAATATATAGCATTCTTTAATACCTCTGGTGCATTTTATCTTTCGGGGACCTAGTCTAAATATGCGGAATACTTATATTTTATTGTTTTCCCTATATTGGGCGCAGGGACTTCCGGTTGGGTTTATGACTCATGCCTTACCCGTGATTCTGCGAGCACAGGGCGTGTCTTTGGCGCATATCGGGGGCTTTGGTCTGCTCATGTTGCCCTGGTCGATTAAAGTCTTCTGGGCACCGCTGGTTGACCGTTACGGAGTTAAAACTCAAGGGCATTATCGAAGCTGGATTATTCCACTGCAATTGCTGTCAGTTGCCGTATTAATAGGTCTGTCTTTTTTACCTATTCAGGCTTTAAACCAGCCATTGTATCTACTGGCTTTTTTTACCGCATTGCTGCTGATGAATGGGGTTGGTGCGACTCAGGACATTGCTACCGATGCGCTGGCAGTTAATATCTTGAAAAATGAACAGCAGCATTGGGGCAATACTTTTCAGGTGATTGGCTCACGTCTGGGTTTTATTGTGGGTGGCGGGGCCATTTTACTGTTTCTGGATTTACTGCAATGGCAAAGCACTTTTTTATTCTTGGCTGCACTGGTTTTTCTAAATACACTGCCGATTTTAAGATTTAAAGAACCCTCGCACCATTTAGCTGTATCCGAAACAGTGCCGGCTTCGACCCGAATTCGAATGAAAACCTATTTTCGATATTTCTGCTCAGACTCCACCTTGGCTAAATGGCTGCTGGTATTACTCACCTTTAAGGTAGCCGATGGATTATCCGGGCCTTTATTAAAACCTTTAATGGTTGATATGGGCTTGAGCCTGAGCCAGATTGGTATCTACGTGACCATGTTAGGGGCTTTTGCTGCCTTGCTCGGCGCAGGGTTGGCGGGCTGGTGTCTGAAATACTGGTCTCGACCGCGAAGTCTGCTGGTTTTTTCAATAGTTAAAATATTGACGCTGATGGTTTATGCCTGGTTAGCCGGACAATATGAAGCGCAACTACCAATCAATCATTGGGTCATTTATGCCGTAAATGCCGCAGAAGATATGGTGTCTGCCATGCTTTTGGTGGTGATGTTGACCTTGATTATGCAATACAGCCGCAAGCATCTGGCGGGTACGGATTTTACTTTTCAAGTTTCGGTGATGGCCACAGTGAGTGGTGGCCTATATAGCCTGAGCGGGATATTAGGAGATTATCTGGGCTATACCCAGTATTTAACCTATATTGCATGGATCAGTGTATTGTTATTATGGCCGATCATATTGTGGTGCAGAACAACGCAGAAATCCTAATCATTGCAAAGCATCAATTAAATCCGTATTAAAAATAATCAATATATTTTGAAAATGTCGTTAATACATATTTTAGCTAAAAGTATGAGATAAAAATGATTTCAAACTGAGTTAAAAATTGTTAAATTCCTGATGTTTTCAAACGACTTGTTATATAGGCAGGTTAAAACGTAAATCCAGTAAAATCAGGTGATGTGATCAGGATGATGTTTAACCTTGCATATTGTTCAGGAGTTATCTCGCGAGATAATCAAATAAGTCAGTTTATAATTATAGATATTCAACACGGTTTAGGTTTTTGGGAATCAGCAAGCTTTCAAAGCCAATGAACGTTTGTTCAATATGGAGAATGTAATGAGTCAAGTTTTAACACGAAAGTTTTTAGCTAAAGGATTAGCAGTTGCAGTAACCACCTTGATGATGGGGACGGTTGCACATGCTGAAACACAAGAGCAAAAAGAAATTAAGCAGCTGCGTCAAGAAATTGAAGCATTAAAAGCATTAGTCGTACAGCAGCAACAAGTTCAGCAAAATCAAGCCGTACAGATTGAACAGGTTAAAGCAGCACCCCAACCATCAGCAGCTGCACCGAAAGCGCTAGCTACAAAATCAGATACCGAAGTGAAGCTATATGGTTTCGTTCGTGGTGATGCGAACTATATCATTGAAGGTTCAGCAGGAGATTTCTCTGACGTTGCTAAAACCGATGGTCAAACCAGAGACAAGCTCGTCGCAACAGCAAAAACAACACGAATTGGCTTAGATTTTAAAACCAATGTCAACGGTGCAGAGGTGGGCGGTAAACTTGAAAGCGATTTCGCAGGGTCTAGTGATTCATTCCGTATACGTCACGCATATTTAACCTATGAAAACTGGTTGATTGGTCAAACCCAATCTAACTTCTTGTCAAATCACGCCCCGTTTATGATTGACTTCAGCACCAACGTCGGTGGGGGTACTACACGTATACCAATGGTTCGTTATGGTTTTGATTTGACACCGGCAACACAATTGTTCCTGGCGGCAGAAAAACCAAAATCAACTGCTGTACACAGTAAATTAAATGCCGAAGGCAAAGAAGTAAGTGTTGAACATATTAAATCAAGCACACCAACACTAACCGCTAAATTGGCACACAACTTTGATGACAACAAAGGTAATGCATCTGCGCGTGCTTTAGTTGAAGTGTATAAAGATGAAGATATCAACAAGCGTAAAACAGGTTGGGGTCTAGCAGCAGGTACAACGTATCAAGTGCTTGATCCTTTAAAAGCGACGCTAGATGTCAGCTATACCAAAGGTGTAAACGGTATTTTGTATGGTACCGATGCCAATGCTGCATTTATGGATGATGAAAATGACCGTCATATTGAGCAAAATGAAATTTGGGCGGTACAAACGGGCTTAACCTACAGCATTTTACCTAACTTAAAAACCTCACTAGGTTATGGTGCATTGTTTGCTGATAAAGACTCAGACTATGCAGAGCTCAATAAGACTGCAAACAAAGAAGTACAACAAGCATGGTTAAACCTGGTGTATTCACCAGTTAAACCACTTGAGTTCGGTATTGAGTATGTCAACGGTGAGCGTAAAACCTTTAATAATGAAAAATTCAAAGATAACCGTATTGGTTTAATGAGCAAATATAGCTTCTAATTGATAAGCTGAAGTTTTAAAAAAATCCCACCACTTGGTGGGATTTTTTATATCTATATCCTTGATGAGAAGATGTCTTTAATAAAGCCTGAGAATTTCTACAGGCTTGAAATACAAGTTTTAATTTAGAATTTTTATTTGAGTAAGCGCTGTAATTAGGCAACTTTATATCTTACTTTAGACATTGTGGGTGGTTCATATGATGAATCAAGCATGACCTTTCTGTGAGCGTCAGCCATAATCAGAATTTTTAATTTATCTGAAATATTGGTCTACTTCAAGTGACGCGATAACTGTTCATGGCTTCTGTCCAATCCGCGCTCGTACAGCGTGGGCAGATCTGCTCTACATGAGAAAGATGCTGAACTTGTCCACAGTAAATACAGGCGTAAAGCTGCTCTGGCTTCACGTCTTGAATGGTCATACAGGTTTTGGGGAAAAGAGGTAAGCCAGGTCGAACATCCTCTGGCTTAAAAAATAGGATACTGAACTTTCCATCTGTTTCCAGTAGTCCGGTACGGACCTGTCCCAGATGTTCGATACCTTGCTGACGCATTTCAGCAAAGAATTCATCATGTGACATTTTACCTTTTTTGATTTCTTCGACCACCAATCTGCCATTTTCAACGATATAAATCGGTTTGCCTTCGAGCAAATCTTCAAAGGGTTGGTACTTCATCATCAGCCATGTGGTCAGGCGGTACATAGCAATGATAATACTCATAATGAGCAGTGCCTGAATCAGGGGTAGATCCTTGGTAAACATCGGATCACCGGCAATCGAGCCGAGGGACAAAATAATGGCCAGTTCAAATACCGAAAGTTGCCGTACGCCACGTTTACCGGTCAGCCGTAAAAATAGAATAATCATGATAAACATACACACACAGCGCACCACAATTTCAGTGGCAAATTCCCAGGTGGTATCGTGGATAAAGATCGTGGCCCAATCCATATAAGCTGTCCCTGCATCTCATTATTGGTTTAGAGTCTAGCAATCTGACACGTTTATTTGCTCTGTGTTTATGTAAGCTTTTGAATACAGAAAACATTAACTTAATAAAGCGAATTTCAGATTTAGATCGCAATATAAATTTTATTGAGTGAGTTTATTGATCTAACCGAGTACTGAAAATAAGTTTAATCCTGTAGGGCATAAATTTTTTCAATCTGCATAATCAGTTGATGACTTAGATCGTGAATATGCTGGCTATGCTTGCTGAGTAAAGCTTGGTGTTTGAGCTGTTTCTGATCCTGCGGCTGCAATAAATGTTGTTGCAGAATCTCTTCAGAATGAAACAGTTCAAATGCCAGTTGATTCAGGTTGGAGTCATAAATTTGACTATGTACAAAGATATGCAGTTCCCTGGAAAAAACTGGAATCAGTTCCAGATATTCAGTTTCCAGCGTTTGCAGGATATTCTGGGTACTTTGCTGATGTGACTGCATTTGTTGAATAAATTCAGAGCTATAACGGCGAATACGATATAGGGTAGGGAGCAAGGTGACAAAGTATTTCTGTTTTTGCTTGTCTTGCAGGGCATCATCACGATTTTGTGCCAAATGGTTTAAATATAAGGGCACACTAATCGCTACAAAAATTGCAATTACAGAGCCAATCGCTTGCACCCATGCGGCAAGTTCCTGATTAAAGATTAAATCTGCTTGCGTCGGCATCTGAATCTCCTTTTCAGTACAATGATGACTGGAAGCCCTGTCATATAGATTCCTTGATATTAAACAAAAACTGCCTAAATAGGGCGCATATTTGTACCGAGTGTGGGCATACAGCTCAGGTATAAAAGCGTTAAACTTAGCGCTCTGTCCTGTTTTTCTTGCATGTCATGTCTTTTGAGTTAAAAACTACGCCACACGCTGTTTTAGATGCCTCACCCCAGCATAGAAAGCTGAATGTGCTGATTGATCAGATTGAGCAACAAAAGCGGTTACTGCTGGCATGGCAAACTGCTAAAGATGAAATTCGTGTCTATAGTCAAAAGGCGCTCATGCCTGCGTATCGCGAGTTATATAGCACGCTGTATGAGCAAATGCAGATACTGTGGAATAGCCTAAGTTATTGTGATTTAAGCAAGTCAGATCGCGCTGTGGTGGAAGATAAAATCCAAACGCTTGCTCGCTTACTCCAAGGTTCTCATTTGCTGAGTCAAAAGCAGTTAGATGAAGTGGAAAAGATGTATGCCTATTATCAACAGGCAGATGAATATTCAAAGAAAAAAACCAAAAAGAAAAATATAGACAGTTTTGATCAATCTGAAAATATTGAATCTCCCACTGATGAAGATTGGAATAATGACCAATACCAACAAGCAAAAGAGCAAGCCAAATTAAAGCGTCAGCAAGCTAAACAAGCGCAAGCCGAAAAGTTAGTAAACCAGTCACTTAAAACCGTGTATTTAAAAATTGCCTCGATTATTCACCCTGACCGTGAGCTAGATGAATCTAAAAGAGTTGAAAAGACCGAACTGTTACAACATGTCAATGAAGCCTATGAGCAGGAAGATTTATTCTTTTTACTGAAACTTCAGCTTGAAGTGGAACAAAGTAAAACTGGTTCAAATAAGGGTTTAAACGCAGAGCAAGTCAAGTTTTACCAACAGGCGTTGGAAGCGCAAAGCCAAGCATTAAAGATGCAGATTCAGGAGTTGATTAACTCTCTCGTTTGGTCAAATAAAGCCAAAATTGCAGTCCAGAAGTCGAAAGGACAACTGAATATTGCCGATTTGTATAAGCAGATTGATGCGGATGTGTCTGCGGTCAAGCAACAGCTGAAAGCAGAAAAGCAAAGACTGAGCTTTATGGGGAAAGAGAGTGGGCTTGAGATGTTGTTGGAGCATGGCGTGCTTTAACGCTTTTCTCCCTTTTCTTTTGGGATGAGGAACAACGTTCCGCAAGGGGGGTAGAATTAATAATGAAAAAAAATTAAAACGACCTCTCCCTATCCCTCACTTGCGCTTCGTTTTAAAGCAGTGCTTTAAAACTTGCTCAGGAGAGGGAACTCCATTGTGGAATTCACATAGGCATGAAATCAGATGACAACTCCCTCTCCCTATGGGAGAGGGCTGGGGTGAGGGTTATTTCTTAAATGAAATAATATCTTTTAAAGCCTGAATGGTACTATTTGAACTTTGTGCTTCAATTTTATTTTTTTCTAATTCAATAGTAGTTTCATCTTTTTTTAAAATGAAATTCCTTTCAGTTTTTAATAGATGATCAAGTGCATTTGAAAGCAACTTAAAGTTACCACTTTCTTTTGCAAGTGTTAAACCTAAATATTTTGCCTCTAAGTTTGTTAATTCATTTTGAAAATATTTGATTTCTTCTAAACTTTTTCTATAAAGATTTAGAAAAAAGAAAGAAAAAAACTCTATAAAAATGACCATTAAAGCTCGGGGTACAAGGTAAGGTATTAATTTTTCAATATCAGTGAAATATATAGTATTTGACATGGTTAAAATTAAATAAAGTACACCTAATAAGCTTAAGGTAATACCGATAAATAGATTAACCGTACCACGTCTATTAAGGCTAGAAATTTCATCCTTGATCCTGTCAAAGGATTTTTCTGTAATATCTTCTAATTTTTTTATTTTTACTTTATTTTCTATGCTTACAATAAGATCAGTTGTTAAGTTTTCATCAAATTGTGTTTTTAAATTTTTTAAAATTTCTCTCTTCTCATTTTCTGTAATTTGCAGGGTTGAGGCGAGATTCTGATCTTTTAAAATAATAATTTCCTTTTCGAGACTCTGCATTTTCTTAATAAAATATTCATTAAGTTTGCTTGTATTCTTTGAATTATCTAAATAATTTGAAAATGGTCGAAAAATTAAAACTATTACAAACCCTAGTAATAGAGTGCCGAGCATGAGAGGAAATATATTTGAGGGAGGTACTTTATTTTCTTGTATAGATGTAGGTGAAATGAGTAGATCAGTGAAAAAATTAAAATCTTTTAGAGTGAAAGTTAAAAGAGTAATTACTGCAATAAAGCTAACTACTGAAAATAAGTTGAATTTATCTTTCATAAAAATAATAAAGGGCTGAATAATCAGCCCTTTATACTATATATTAGATCAAAATAACAACACATTAAAGCGCTGCAATCTGCTCCATATTCGCTTTAATTTTCGCTAACTGATCAGCAAACTCAGCAAGTTTCACTTTCTCGCCTTCAACCACAGCCGCAGGCGCTTTTGCCACAAAACCTTCATTAGAAAGCTTAGTCGAAATTTGGTCATGCTGTTTTTGAACCTTGTCTAATTCTTTTTGTAGGCGACCCAATTCCGCTTTAGGATCAATTAAGCCCTTCATTGGAACGAATACAGACACATGACCGACTACAGAAGACGATGACAATGGCGGTTGTTCAGCATCCGCCAGGAAAGTAATGCTTTCAACTTTTGCCAATGCTTTAAACAATGGTTCAATACGCGCGATTTGTGCTTTTTCCGCTTCAGTGGTGTTTTGAAGTAGAACAGGTAACAAGCGTGCATTGCCTAGACCCATTTCACCACGGATGTTACGTACCGCACCAATCAAACCTTGCAGCCATTGCATGTCCGCTTCAGCTTGGTCATTGATTAACGCTTGGTCAGCAACAGGGTACTGCGCAAGCATAATGGTTTCGCCAGAAATGTTGAGTTTCGGCGCAAGCGTTTGCCAGATTTCTTCTGTCAGATAAGGCATCAAAGGATGAGCCAAACGTAAAGACGCTTCCATCACAGAAAGAAGAACACGACGCACTTCAGCTTTACGCTCTTCAGATACAGTTTCATCATTCAGAACTGGTTTAGTCAGTTCCACATACCAGTCACAGTATTCATTCCAGATGAACTCATAAATCGCTTGTGCAGCCAGGTCTAAACGGTAGGTTGCAAATGCTGTTTGTACTGCCTGTTCCGCTTTTTGCAGACGGCTGACAATCCATTGTTCAGGCAATTCCCACAGGTCTTGACGTGCTTCTGAACCAATGGTTTGACCTTCAACATTCATCATCACGAAACGGGTTGCGTTCCAGATCTTGTTGGCAAAGTTACGGTAACCTTCAACACGTTTCATGTCGAACTTGATGTCACGACCGGTGTTGGCAAGCGCACAGAAGGTGAAACGAACCGCGTCAGTCCCGTAAGACTGAATCCCTTCAGGGAATTCTTTACGGGTTGATTTCTCAATCTTCGCTGCCTGTTTCGGGTTCATGAGCCCTGTCGTACGTTTTTGTACCAGTGTTTCTAAATCTACACCGTCAATCAAATCTAACGGGTCAAGTACGTTCCCCTTAGATTTAGACATCTTCTGACCTTCGCCATCACGTACCAGACCATGTACATATACAGTCTTAAACGGTACTTGTGGGGTGCCATCTTCATTTTTCATGAAGTGCATGGTCATCATGATCATGCGGGCAACCCAGAAGAAGATGATGTCAAAACCAGTGACAAGTACATCAGTCGGGTGGAAGGTATTTAAGAAGTAATTCTCAGCATCTTTTTTCGCATCGCCGGTCCAGCCTAAAGTTGAGAATGTCCAAAGAGCAGATGAGAACCAGGTATCTAGTACGTCTTCATCTTGGCTTAACTGAACGTCAGCAGGGATGTTGTTTTTCGCCCGTACTTCAGCTTCGTCACGACCCACAAATACATTGCCTTCAGCATCGTACCAAGCAGGGATACGGTGACCCCACCACAATTGACGCGAGATACACCAGTCTTGAATATTGTTCATCCACGCCATGTACATGTTGCTGTACTGCTCAGGTACGAACCTGATACGACCGTCTTGAACCGCTTCAATGGCAGGTTTGGCAAGTGGCGCGATCTTCACATACCATTGGTCTGTCAATAACGGTTCTACGATGACACCTGAACGGTCACCGCGTGGTGGCTTCAATGTGTACGGTTGAATTTGGTCTAACCAGCCTTCCGCTTCTGCTTGAGCGACCAATTTTTTACGTGCTTCAAAACGTTCTAAACCAATGTAGTCTGCAGGGGCAGGAATGGTTTTAGAAATTTGCTCACCGGCTTTTGCGATGTATTCAAAATCGCTCAACACTTCCGCATTTTTGTTGAAGATGTTGATGATTGGCAATTCGCAACGTTTACCCACTTCATAGTCATTGAAGTCGTGTGCAGGGGTGATTTTTACACAGCCTGTGCCGAATTCTTTGTCGACATATTCATCTTTAACAATTGGAACCGCACGACCAGTAATTGGCAGGATGATGTTTTGACCTACCAAGTGCGCATAACGTTCATCATCAAGCGCAACGGCAACCGCTGTATCACCGAGCAATGTTTCAGGACGAGTGGTTGCAACAACGATGTGGTCTTTACCATCGTGGGTACGAAGTGACTTATCTTCAAAGAAATATTTGAAGTGCCACAGTGAGCCTTGTTCTTCTTTATCCGACTCAACTTCAAGGTCAGAAAGCGCAGTTTGTAGTTTTGGATCCCAGTTAACCAGACGTTTACCGCGGTAGATCAAGCCATCTTCATGCAATTTTACAAACACTTCTTTTACTGCATTGGATAGACCATCATCCATGGTGAAGCGTTCACGTGACCAGTCCACAGAAGAGCCCAGACGACGGATTTGATGCGTAATATTTCCGCCTGATTGTTCTTTCCACTCCCAGACTTTTTCAATGAACTTTTCACGGCCCAGATCATGACGGCTGATACCTTCTGCACCGAGCTGACGTTCTACCACCATTTGGGTGGCAATGCCGGCATGGTCAGTTCCTGGCTGCCAAAGCGTATTTTTGCCAGACATGCGGTTATAACGGGTCAGGGCATCCATAATGGCATTGTTAAAACCATGACCCATATGCAAGCTACCGGTGACGTTTGGCGGTGGAATCATGATACAGAATGATTCACCTTTTTCAGAGGGCTTGAAATAGCCACGCTCTTCCCACGTTTGGTACCATTTTTTCTCGATCTCAGTCGGATCGTAAGTTGTAGCAATATTTTGCGCTGAATCAGTCATAGTTCGAACAGATCAAAAGTAGATGAAAAATTGTAGCTATTGTAGCAAAAAAAATAAGGACTGCGGCAGTCCAAGCAGATGCAAACTTTAACCGGACTGCTTGAGAGATTGATGGCCCTATGGTAGAACGGAATAAAAGGCGACTCATCGCAAATGACAAGAATACGACTCGGATATGAGGAGACCCAGATGAGCTATAACATTTATCTACAACTTCAGCCTGAAACTCATCACCGTTTTAGAGAGCTTCATTCCCGGTTAAATGCTGGAGATCAGATCAGCCTGGCCAAACCTTTGGGAGAAAATCTGGCGGATATGGCCTGTGAAATTATCGAACAGGTTTTTGGGCAGGTTGCCCGTCTGTCCACTTCACAGGATCATGAGTCAGAAAAGGTGATTCAGCAGATTCTCGATACCATTCATAAATATATGCCATGGTCTGTTTCATTTTTTGCCAATCAGCGGCTGCTGCCTTTGGTTAACTATTTGTATGACCTGACGCATGAAAATGAAGGGGATTATTTTATACATTATCCGGTTGAACCGCATCTGGTGACAGACTTGCTCAGTTATGCCTATGATATGAAAGTCGGCAATCAGCATGCTGTATCACTGGCTTTAAAAGCTTTCATTGAAGTAGTGGATCAGGGTGTCACCCATTTGGTACGTCAGCCCAAAAGTATCCTGAAATTTAATGTGGTAGTTGATAAAACCCTGAATGGTGTGATTAATTTAACCACGCAGCTCGGTTATAAGCGTTTTGATAAACTGGGAAGCATCTATGATGTGCATACTATGAGTCATTATTTCGAGCATTTTTTAGCATTTCTGGAAGATGAAGTGAGGGTTTGCTAACCCTTTATTTACGGTTGCGACGTGAGTGATATATCTCGCAAGATTTTATAGCTGAGATGAGACATGAGGCATGAAGTTGCGTTGTTCTAAATGAATGACTCATCAAGAGATAGCGGCAAAAAATATACTCGTCCTCTTGCACTATGAACAACGCGATGCTTGGTTCTTGCTCATGGAGTTAAAACTCTCGCAGATTTCGGTATGAAACTTGGTCATACTTGATCTGCTCAAGCTGGTTTATAGCGCAATCCATTTAAAGGGCAGCAAACTCTAAATACACAGCGAATATTTCAAAGATAAGAGGGATTCAATGGCACAGCTGGAAAATTTAAAAGACAAGGTCGTCTGGATTACCGGGTCATCCTCGGGGATTGGTAAAGCAATTGCACAGGAGTGTGCGATGCAGGGGGCACAGGTCATATTGACGGCACGCCGTTATGAAGAACTGGAAAAAGTCCGTATCAGTTTGCTTAATCCGGACCAGCATCTTGCTATTACTGCTGATATTACTGATGAAAGCCAGGTGCGCCAAGCCTATGAACAGGTCCTGAGCGAAAAAGGCCGGATTGACTGGCTGATCAATAATGCCGGGCTGAGTCAACGTGCGCTGATCTTGGATACCAGCATGCAAACTGAGCGTGCCATTATGGAAGTGGATTATTTCTCACAGGTGTTTTTGACCAAAACTGTATTGCCGACTTTTTTACAGCAAAAATCTGGCCGGATTGTTTTTGTTTCCAGTGTGGCCGGCCTGCTGGGAACCCAATACCGTGCTTCTTATTCAGCGGCCAAAGCAGCGATTCATATGTGGGCTAACAGTTTACGTGCTGAAGTGGCGGAGGATGGTGTGGATGTTTCGGTGATTTTCCCGGGCTTTGTGAAAACCAATGTGTCGATTAATGCCCTGAATGGAGAAGGCAAAGCTCAGGGCTTTGATAATGAAGCGACGGCAAATGGCTTGGAGGCCGAGGAGTTTGCCCAAATAGCTGTCAAAGCCTTAATGAAGGGCGAGGAATATGTTGTTGTCGGTGGTCGTAAAGAAGTGCTAGGAACCTGGGTGTCGCGTTTATCGCCAGGCATGCTGTATAAAATGATCCGTAAAACTAAGGTCAAATAGGCGCTTGGTTCAAGCAATTCAATTGATATACGAAATACCTCCTTTAAAATAAGGAAGGATGATCAAATATAAAAAATCCCCCTCATTTGAGGGGGATTTTCTTTTCAAATCTCAACTGGATTTTTTCCCCTTGATGAAAGGGGCGAGGTGGATTAACTCACTGAATCATCCAAATTCGGCGCTAACCAGCGTTTTGCTTCATCCAGTGTCCAGCCCTTACGCTTCGCATAATCCTCCAGCTGATCGCCAGAGATTTTACCCACGTTAAAGTATTCAGTTTCTGGGTTGGCATAATAGAAACCGCTCACTGATGAAGGTGGCCACATTGCAAAACTTGTGGTTAAGTACGTACCAATCTTGTCGGTTGTACCTAACCAGTCAAACAATGGCGCTTTTTCAGAATGTTCAGGACAAGCCGGGTAGCCTGGTGCAGGACGAATACCGACATACTTCTCTTTGATCAATTCATCATTGGTTAATTGCTCATCGGCTTGGTAGCCCCAGAACTCTTTACGGATACGCTGGTGCAAATGCTCGGCAAAGGCTTCAGCAAAACGGTCACCCAGGGCTTGAACCATAATGGCATTATAGTCGTCACCTTTGGCTTTGTATTCCTGCGACAGCTCTTCTGCACCGAAGATCGACACGGTAAAGCCGCCCAAGTAATCCTGAGCTACATCTTTAGGGGCAATAAAGTCAGCCAAAGAGTAGTTGGCTTTGCCGGTCACTTTGTCGGACTGCTGGCGTAGGTGTTCGAAAGTATGAGTGACCTTACCGGCTTCATCCATGACAGTAACCGTATCTGAACCGGTACGGTTCGCAGGGTAAAGACTGAAAGTCGCACGTGCATCGAAACGTTTGTTCTGGATGATGTCTTGCAGCATTTCCTGGGCTTGAGCAAACAGGTCACGCGCGGCTTCACCGACAATTTCATCTTCCAGAATTTTCGGGAATTTGCCTGCCAGACTCCAGGAAATAAAGAATGGTGTCCAGTCAAAATACTCAACGAGGGTTTCTAAAGGATAGTTGGTGAAGCTTTGTGAACCAATGAAGTTTGGTTTTGCCGGGGCATTCTTGTTGAAGTCAATTTTAAAACCATTTTCAATAGAAGCCTGATAGGACAGCTTCGCCGCTTTCGGCTGTTTGTTGGCAAGACGGGTACGGATTTTTTCATAATCCGCGGCATAGTCCGCCAGCAGTTGAGGCTTCATTTCCGCAGAAAGCAGTTGTGTCGCTACACCGACTGCACGTGAAGCATCAGCGGTATACAGCACACCATCATTTTGATATTGCGGAGCAATCTTCACCGCAGTATGAGCTTTAGAAGTGGTTGCACCACCAATCATTAATGGAATATTGAAGCCTTTACGCTGCATTTCTTTGGCGACAAAAACCATCTCATCCAATGATGGCGTGATCAGGCCCGATAAACCGATAATATCTACTTTTTCATCAATCGCGGTTTGTAGAATTTTCTCGCAAGGCACCATTACGCCCAGATCAACGATGTCATAACCGTTACAGCCGAGTACCACGCCCACGATATTTTTACCGATGTCGTGTACGTCACCTTTTACGGTTGCCAGCAGAATCTTACCTTTGGCTTCACCTTGAGTTTTTTCGGCTTCAATGAACGGGTTCAGCCATGCAACTGCCTGTTTCATCACACGCGCGGATTTTACCACCTGTGGCAAGAACATTTTACCGGCACCAAACAGGTCACCGACCACGTTCATACCCGCCATGAGTGGACCTTCGATCACATCCAGTGGACGTGCAGATTTTAAACGGGCTTCTTCAGTATCTTCATTGATATAGGTGGTAATACCTTTCACCAGCGCATATTCCAGACGTTTTTCTACGCTTTCATTACGCCATTCCAGGTTCTCTTCAGCTTTTTGCGCGCCGCCTTGACCACGGTATTTTTCAGCAATTGCCAGCAGTTTTTCTGTCGCATCCTGACCGCTTTCACCCTGATTGCGGTTCATGACCACATCTTCGACCGCTTCTTTCAGTTCAGCAGGAATATCATCATAAATTGCCAGCTGACCCGCGTTGACGATCCCCATGGTCAAACCTTTCTGAATCGCGTGATACAGGAATACTGCATGAATCGCTTCACGTACTGGTTCGTTACCACGGAAAGAGAAGGAGACGTTAGAGATACCACCGGAAATCATCGCATTTGGCAGGTTCTGTTTAATCCAGCCAGTCGCTTCAATAAAGTCCACACCATAGTTGTTGTGTTCTTCAATACCGGTCGCTACGGCAAAGACGTTCGGGTCAAAAATAATATCTTCAGACGGGAAGCCGACTTCATTGACCAGTACATCGTATGAACGCTTACAGATTTCTTTTTTACGTTCAGCGGTATCAGCCTGACCATCTTCATCAAAGGCCATCACAATCACGGCAGCACCGTATTGACGACAGAGGCGGGCACGTTCAACAAACTCGTCATAGCCTTCTTTGAGGGAAATCGAGTTAACCACCGCTTTACCCTGTACACATTTCAGACCAGCTTCAATAATTTCCCATTTAGAGGAATCCAGCATAATCGGCACACGTGAAATATCTGGTTCAGACGCAATCAGATTCAGGAAATGCACCATGGCACCCTGTGAATCCAGCATGCCTTCATCCATGTTGATGTCAATGATCTGTGCACCGGCGGCCACCTGTTGACGGGCCACGTCCAATGCTTCAGTAAAGTTTTCTTCTTTAATCAGACGCAGGAATTTTTTCGAGCCTGTGACGTTGGTACGTTCACCCACGTTCACAAATAATGAATCTTTGGTGATATTAAATGGCTCTAAACCACTTAAACGGCAAGCAGGTGCAATTTCTGGCAGCTGGCGCGGGCGAATACCTTCAACCGCCTGGGCAATGGCGCGGATATGATCCGGCGTGGTACCACAGCAACCGCCAGTAATATTAATCAAACCACTTTCAGCAAATTCTTTCAGGAATGCCGCAGTTTCTTCCGGGGTTTCATCATAGCCACCGAAAGCATTTGGCAGGCCGGCATTCGGATGCGCAGATACAAAGGTATCGGCTACGTCAGACACGGTTTTGACGTGTGGACGCATGGCATCTGCACCCAGTGCACAGTTAAAGCCAATCGAAAGCGGCTCTGCATGACGCATCGAGTTCCAGAAGGCTTCTGCTGTTTGACCGGTCAGGGTACGACCCGATGCATCGGTAATCGTACCCGAAATCATGATTGGCAGTTCATAGCCAATTTCCTTAAACACTTCTTTAACTGCAAAAATGGCAGCTTTGGCATTTAAGGTATCAAATACTGTTTCAATCAGGATGATGTCTACACCGCCTTCAATCAACGCCTTGGTTGATTCGATGTAATTTACTTTTAACTGATCAAAGGTAATGTTACGGAACGCAGGGTCATTTACATTTGGAGAAATAGAGGTGGTACGTGAGGTTGGCCCCAGTACACCGGCTACAAAACGTGGTTTTTCAGGCGTTGAATATTTGGCGCAGGCTTCTTTGGCCAGACGTGCCGCTTCACGGTTAATCTCCGGCACCAGCTCTTCCATGTGGTAATCCGACATGGAAACGCGCGTACCGTTAAAAGTGTTGGTTTCAATAATGTCAGCACCCGCTTCAAGATAGGCTTCATGAATACCTTGAATAATTTGCGGTTGGGTCAGCACTAAAAGGTCATTATTACCTTTGAGGTCATGTGCCCAATCTGCAAAACGCTCACCACGATAATCCGCTTCTTCCAGTTTATGACGTTGGATCATGGTACCCATCGCACCATCGATAATGAGAATTTTCTTGGCAAGAAGTTCTTTTAGAGTGGTAAGTGTGGACATGCAGACTTTCTCAGCAGGAATCAAAAATGTGTGTAATCTTAGCAGATTAGTTATCCAATATCTGCTGCATGAACTTAAGAATGATGGATATGCGTGATATAAAAATTTGATAAGTCTATAGATGTGCAGCTATAGATAAGAGCAACAGGTGCGGGAAGCAGGCCAAGCCCTTAAAGCTGGGGAGGATCAAGATCTAAAGAATAACCAACTGCTTTTATTCATAATATTGTCATATTTCTTTGGCATGATGTAGCCATAAAAATTTTGTCATCATTCGGATCGCAGCATATTTCACGCATGACAGCGTTTTAATGTATTGCAAGCAGGAAAGGGTAAAAAGAGGTGGAGGGAGCAAATAAATAATTTTTAATAAAAAATCAGCGGCAGTATTCAGATGAAATAATATGCGCTGGTCGGAATAAAGCTGAAAAATTTGCTTCATAAGCCGGCAAACTGTCATATAATTGTCACAATTTAACTGAACAATACGGGGATCATTGTATCCTCTATTCCTGCTTGCATGAATTCTAACCAAACTCCCATAGATTCAGCACAACAAGGGGCTTCTGTACAGAAGTCAACCAATGTTCATGTGCCCACACCGAAATTTTTTATGCCGGTGTTTTTGACTGTTATTGTTTCTACGCTGATTTATATCGGCTTCCAATTGTCTGCAGATTTAGCGCATGTCCCTGCCTTAAGCCTCTATTCAGTGATTCTGCTGGCCACGGCCCTGTTTATTGCTTTGGGTTTCGAGTTCGTGAATGGTTTTCACGATACCGCGAATGCAGTAGCGACGGTGATCTATACCAATGCGCTCTCTGCACCTGTTGCAGTGATGTGGGCGGGTTTCTGTAACTTTCTCGGTGTGATGGTCGCAAGTGGCGCCGTAGCATACGGAATTATTGCTTTACTTCCAGTCGAACTGATTATGAATGTAGGAAGCGGCGCAGGTTTTGCGATGGTTTTTGCCATGCTGATCGCGGCGATTCTCTGGAATTTGGGCACCTGGTTTCTTGGTATTCCGGCTTCCAGTTCGCATACCCTGATCGGTTCGATTTTGGGGGTAGGCATTATGAACTATATTCTGAATTCGGGTGCAGGGGCTTCAGGTGTAGACATGGAGCAAGTCATGAAAGTGGGTAAGGCGCTGTTATTTTCGCCTTTAATCGGCTTTGCATTTGCTGCGATCCTGTTTCTGCTGGTGAAGAAAATCTTTAAGCGTCAACTGGAACTGTTCCAGCCGCCTGAAGGCAACAAGCCACCACCACCAATGATTCGTGCCATTTTGATCTTTACCTGTACCGGCGTAAGCTTTGCGCATGGTTCAAATGATGGTCAAAAGGGTATGGGCTTGATCATGCTGATTTTGATTGGCTGTGTACCTTTGGCTTATTCACTGAATAAAAATCTTGATAGCCAGCATATCCAGTCTTTTGGTCAGTTATCTGCACAAACAGCTGATTTGATCTATCCAGAGCATGCCGATATTCCAGATGCACAAGCGCGTGATGTGATTACCAAGTATATTCAAACCAAGGAACTTACACCTGAAGTGGTGCCGGCGCTGGCGAGTTTGACAGACCATTTAGGTGAGAAAGTGGGTACTTATAGCAGCATTAAGGATGTACCAGAAGCACAGGTATCTGAATTCCGTAATGATATGTACTTAAGCACAACAGCATTCAAACGTCTGGATAAGGCGGAAGCTTTACCGGCTATGTCTGGTGCAGAGGAAAAAACAGTAGCAGCATATCGTGACAATCTGGACTCTTTCCTGCAATACATTCCGACATGGGTGAAAGTGGCAACAGCCTTGGCTTTGGGGCTAGGAACGATGGTGGGTTGGAAGCGCATTGTCGTGACTGTGGGTGAGCGTATTGGTAAACAGCATATGACCTATGGTCAGGGGATGTCTGCCGAGCTTGTCGCGATGTCAACCATTGCTGCGGCAGATGGCTTGGGGATGCCAGTCTCGACTACACACGTTCTGAACTCTGCCGTTGCCGGTACGATGGTGGCGAACAAGTCTGGTCTGAATTTCCAGATGGTGAAAACAATTTTATCCGCCTGGATATTTACCCTGCCTGCAACAATCTGTTTATCAGGTGGTTTGTACTGGTTATTATTGAAAGTATTCTAAAAAGGTTTGATGTGAAAAACGCTGCTGGAGCAGCGTTTTTTTTTATGGGTGGGAGAAAATTTTCTAACCTTAAAATTGGTGATTTTTTTGCTGAAATAGAAGACCGTTTTTTATCCAATGGCTTGCAAAATTATAAGGGATGCTCCCTCTCCCTATGGGAGAGGGCTGGGGTGAGGTGAGGGTAATCAGAAGGCTAAAAGTACTTTCAATAGAAGGATTAATAGCTAATTTCAACTAAATATAAAAAATGAGTATTTCTTAGCCTTACTTTTGAAAGATCAAAAGTAACAAAAATCTTTTGTTAGGCTGATGATATGTCCCTATATCACAGCCTAACGGCGACATCCATGTCGCCTGACCAATAAAATTGATTTCATCTTTATTTCAGAAAAAATTACTTCTTCAACTTACCCAACAATCCTTTTGGCAGTTTATCCGTTGCAAAACCATACAGCGCAGCAAAAGGCAATGCCGTGCGTGGCAGGTAAGCCACTCGCCATAAACCGCCATGATTGGCGCCGTGCATCATTAATTCTAAAGGATGATCAAGTTTTACTTCTGGATTGGCAACAGAGTCAGGATTGCGCAGGTCATGAATCCAGAGTGCGGCCATAATGGCATTGGTGGTTTCGGGGGCAAAAGCTTCTACATCAAACAGGCTGGCACCATTAAAAGCAGCTTTGAGCAGCGGGTTTTTGGTCACCGAATAGGTTGTGGTGGAGGGGGCAATATTGATACTGACACGTTGACCCTGGGTACGTGCCAAGGTGGCGCGCCATTGCTGGATGCGTTTTGCTAAAGCATAGTTCGGACCTTGCTCTACCACCAGACAGTCCGCAATGCCATAGGCCTGACCCTGAGACGAGTGAATCAGGTCTGTATTGTTCTTTTTAAAGAAATACTGGCCGGACAGGGTAGAAATACCTTTAGCAATCAAACCTTCGGCCTTGGAGCGCTGCTGGTATTTAAGCTGGGCCGCCTGAATCACATCTTGCGGTACAGCATACACATCCGTTGGGGTACACATATACATCAGACTGGTCTTGGTTTTTTGTTCACTGACGTATTTCATGATGGCATCCATTGCCATAGATACACGCACATGTTTTTCACCATCCAGATAAGCAATCGCAGCCAAATCCAGATCCTGCTCAAATCGTGTCAGCCATTGGGCAATTTCAGGAATCTGGGTTAATAAATTGGCACCGAGCTTTTCTTTCAGGATGTGGTCTGCTGTATCGGTATTTAAAGCTTCACTTGAGGGTGCATACAGTGTGGCATTACCTTGACGGACAGTCTCAATAATTTTGCCCCAGACCCGAGTATTGGGCAGGTCGATAGCCACAATATTGGCTTTCCATCTGGACAGCCAGGTCAGTGGCCCCGCTTCAGAGGCAGCACCAAACAACACGGTGGTACGGTCCGAAAGATCGAACCATTCTGGATGAGCCACACAGGCACGCAGAGCCTGGGCATGGCTGGCTTCGACAATGCCTTGATCTTGCCAAGTTTGGATCTGCTCAAGTAAGGCGGGTCCATGCAACTTTTTGCCTTGGTAGGGCACATACCATTCTGGTGCTGCTGCTGACTGACCTATGATTTTGAAGGTATGCAGCGGGACGGCGGCCAACGTCATGACCTGGTTCAAAGCATACTTTTGACCATCACGGTAAAACTCAAAACTTTCATGCGCCTGTTTTAGCCCATGTTCTGCAATGCTAATAGCTGCTTCAGCATTTTTTAAACCATTTTCAACCAGACGTTTAAAATGAACAGGATAGTGTTTGCGCCAGTTTTTTTCAGATTGTACTGCAGCTGCATGTTGCGGATTGACAGCAGAAAGTGCATGAGCCAGTAATTCACGTCCGACTTTGGAGGTACTTGGTTTTTGTTGTTGGGTATGGCGTGGAAATTGTAGACCGTCTAAAGATGTGGACATGCAAAATATCTCGTGGCTTAACATAATTAATATACAGATGTATACATTATCGCTGTGAACTTGCTGCTGAGGTTGGCAATAACTGCCATCCTATATGTCAAAATTATTACCAGATGTTTCAATTGAGGCCAGGTTGATAGACTCGGGCAAGTCAAGTAGTGACGTCGATCAGCTGAATCATTTTATTTAAATAGGTGAAGTGCTGAGCGCGGTGAAAGAGTGATCGCAATGAGTCATTTTGGAGTTGGGTTGGGTTGTATAAAACGCTGCCTTAGGGAAGCAGGATTTTTAGCCATTTAGGTATTTGATTATTTATTTTGCTACCTAGGGATAGAAGTGTAGCGACTATCCCCAAGCTCAGGACCATGCTAGAAAGGCAGCTGCGACAGTTTATTCAGGAAGTGTGGAATGAGTCGAGGTTCGATCAGAATAGTAATAATCACTCCATAAGCTCCACCCCAAAGGTGGGCACTGTGGTTAATATTAGAGTTACCGCGCTTGCCAGACCAGATGCTGTAGGCCACGTATAGGACTGCAAAAATAATGGCGGGCACCGGGATAAAGAACACAAAGATCAATTTCCAAGGTTCAAATAGAATATAGGCAAACAGAACCGCAGACACTGCACCCGAAGCGCCTAAACTTGCCCAGCGTGGATTATTTTTATGGTGCAGGTAGCTGGGAACAATCGCAGCAATTAAACCGCCCAGATAGAACAGTACAAAGCCAAGGTCATAGAGATACTGGCGATAAAAACTTTCAATAATACTGCCAAAGAAAAACAGGGTAATCATATTGAACAGCAGGTGAGTGCCGTCTGCATGAATAAAACCATGTGAAATGAAACGGTCATATTCACCGCGTTGAATGGCGGGTGGCCAGAAGATCAGGCGGTTCATGACACGCTCTTTGGAAAAAGCAATAAAAGAAATAATACAGGTAATCAGAATGAGGGTAACAGTATGATTAAAAGGTAAATGCAGCATAACAGGTCGTTCTCATTCTGAATAATAATGCTCAATCTTGCCATTAATCTGGTATTTAGGGAGCACTTTTATAATAATTCCGACAATTTTAGTTGAAATTTTATCTTTACCCCGCATCTTCAGTTAAAATAGTAACTTCAGCTTGAGGAAATGATTGTTATGTCGACTGAGAACAGCAGCACTGCAGTGGTTGAAGATATTCCGAATTTATTGATTACACCGTCTGCCCAAGAGTATTTAAAGGATTTGTTGGAAAAACAGAATACGCCAGGTATTGGTGTGCGCGTTTTTGTTGAAAATCCGGGTACACCGCGTGCTGAATGTTGTATGGCATATAGCGCCCCGGATGAAGTTGTTCCCACAGATTACAAGCAAGAATATCCAGATTTTCCTGCATTTATTGATTCGCCTTCAATTCCGTACCTGTTAGATGCGGTCATTGACTACAACAAAGACCGTTTTGGCGGCCAGTTGACCTTCCGTGCACCGAATTCAAAAGTGCCGCGCGTAGGCCCTGATGCTTCAATCGAAGAGCGTATTACTTACGTACTTCAGTCTGAAATTAACCCGGGTCTTGCAGGCCATGGCGGGAACTGTGCATTGGTCGAAGTGGTTGAAGATCCTGAGCATGGTTTAACTGCTGTACTTAAATTCGGTGGTGGTTGCCAAGGCTGTTCAGCTATTGATGTCACCCTGAAACAAGGGGTTGAAACCACCTTGAAACAGCATGTTCCTGAACTGATGCAGGTGGTTGACCAGACTGACCATAGTCAGGCAGAAGGCGCTTATTTCAAATAATATTTGAGTGAAAAAGCGAAAAAAATCCCTTGGTTAGCCGAGGGATTTTTTTTATGTAATGGCATGAATTCTATTGGCAGTTTTTGTGCAATTGAATAAAAACTGCAAGCGGCTTTTCTATCTAGATATTCAAGATTTTTAAGGTTTCTTCGCGATAATAAAACTGTTCAAGATATTTACGGGCGCGTGTTCTCAGATGCTGCTGGGAAAGCATCTGCTGAATGAGCGGAACGAGCAGTTCATTCAGCTCATGCTGGATCAGGGCTTCATCAATATTCAGGTCACGCAATAACTGGTCAAAAGTATGGGTCTGATTACGGATGTACCAGGTATATACTCCATCATGAATCTGTTGCTGCATATATTCGGTTTGTCGTAAATGATCCCAGATTTCATGGGCCAGACCGATGGTATGGGGTAGATCCTGGGTTTCAATATAGTTTTTCAGTACCGACAGCGGCATTTCCTTAACCTTATGCCAGAGATTGGCCTGAAAATGGTACAGCTTTTCATCATCAAAATGCTGGTTCAGTACATGTTCACTCATCTGGCTGAGTTTTAGAATATTTTTTTGCAGATAACGGGCAACAGTATCATCTAAGCTGCTATCCGTGACGTTTTCCAGAACAGATTTGCCCATTTTCATGAAACGGGAAACGCCGGGAACACTTTTGGCAATCACGGAGTTATCCAGATAGTCCTGAATGGAGTGCTGAATCAATTGCGTAATCATGGCTGAAAATGCCGGATTATTGACCACGGTTTTGATCAGGCGCTGACGGTGTCCGCTTTTTCTGGCCACATATTGTGCGATCTTATCAACGGTTAATACGGGAATAACATCGGCAATTTTAGTCTGGTCATTGGCTGGATGCACCAGTGCAAAACGAATATGTTCGGCAATCTGCTCGACCAGAAAAGTTGTGGCTGCTGTAGCTAAAATCTGTTTTTGCAGTAACTGGCTAATCAGTTCACAGCTCCACAACTCTTGTAAAGGGTGTTTACGGAACCAGAGATAGAACTCATGAAACTCGGTCTGAATGGTATCAGCCTGAGCAAATGTCTGCTCCAGAAAATCAAGCTGGGCATCGATCAATTGCTCAATCATGGGATGTTTCTGCATGGTATCTCTGAACTTAGTTTAAAGGGATGAGTTTATCAGCTAGAGGGTTTTTTAGGATCTGTGTCTTGGCCAGAAAAGGCAAATAGCTCTGGGCAACCTGTTTTTCTGCTTCCAAAATCGGCATATGACCAACATTATTTAAAATGACCGGCGTTTCGGCACGTTTAAGCAAAGAATAAAGTTCTTTAACCACTTCAACATTGATAATCCGGTCCTGCTTCCCCCACAAGATAAGCGTTGGAGCTTCAACTGTCCGGGTCAGGCGTGCAAAACTTTCCGGAGTATAAATCCGGTTGAGCATGACGACCTGATCAATGGATTTACTGGTCTGTTCAGAGCGTGAAATCAGCAGTTTTTCCTGGGCATATTTTAATTGATAGGGCACAACAGGCGGATTTTGCATCAGCTGTTTGGATATACCTTCCAGATCTCCAGGTTTGGTGACAATCAGATCCTTTAAGGCATGTGGGTCTTTGGTATAGGGGGTATTGCCCAGTTTATAGATCCCGGCACTATTGACTAAAAAAAGGCTTTGGGTATCAAATGGATATTGTGCAGCATAGACGGTTGCTATAGAGCCGCCGAGAGAATGTCCGGCCACATGCAGATCCTGCTCAATGCCTAAGGTTTCAGCAAACAGGCGCAGTTGAGAGGTGACATTCGGTACTGAAACATCAAAGTTGGCAGGAACCTTGGTCTCGCCATTACTGGGCAGGTCAGGAATAATCACATGATAATAGGGGGTAAGAAACTGTGCGACACGATTCCAGTTATCCCGGGTTCCGGCCAGTCCGTGAATGAGTAAAATAGAAGGTTTATGTTTGGCCCCCCCTTCACTATAACTCCAGCTAATATCACCAATTTTAAGTGTTTTAGACTGAAGGCCAGCCTGATAGCGTTCCTGGATCAAATATTGCTGTAAGAGCTGTGTTGATTTTTCAGCCTTGGTTCCGGTAAATAAATTTTGTGCATAACTGAGTCCAGGTAAAGTGAGACTCAGGCTGAGTAAAGCCGAACAAAACATATTTGAGCGCAACTTTATTATTTTCGTCATTGCTACTTTCCTCAAATTAAATGATCGGGCAAATCGCCCCCCAAAAAATACTTCCATGTTCTAAATTTAAAAAGTATGAATGAATCTATTCTCATCTTTGGTTTATTTTAAAGGATTATTGGCTATTGTTCATCTATGAATTTTTTGTTTAAGACAATAAATATGAGGTGAAATGTGACCAGATTTGCATAAATGGCCAGCCAGAGCTGAAACAATTCAACTGCAAAAAAATTAAACAGCTAATTTTTTTGCAAGTGACTTTCAAAAAATCTAGCAGTAAGATATTCCAACTCAATACAGTGGTGGTAAAAAATGCTCACAGCTCAGGAAGCGCTAGAACGTCTTAAACAGGGTAATCAACGTTTTGTTACGGGCGATACCTCTCATCCAAGGCAATTGAGCCATCAACAGCGAGCAGAAATGGCAGAGGATCAAAACCCTTTTGCGATTGTCTTGGGGTGTTCGGATTCACGTGTCCCTGCGGAAATGGTATTTGATCAAGGCTTGGGGGATCTGTTTGTCATTCGTGTGGCAGGCAATGTCGTAGCACCCTCACAGGTTGGGAGCGTAGAGTTTGCCGCAGAGCGTTATGACTGTGCGGTGGTGGTGGTATTAGGTCATAATCATTGTGGCGCTATTCAGGCCACGATTGATACCTTGACCTGTCCAGATTGTCCACCATCCAATAATCTGATGTCGATTGTAAACCGGGTACGTCCATCCGTTGAAACACTGCTGCAAACTGAACTGAAAGATGATCTGGCTAAACTATCCAAGCATGCAGTACGATCCAATGTCTTTGCCTCAGTGAACCAGTTGCGTCATGGCTCGGCCGTAATAGAAGGTCTGATTGCCAAAGGCAAGTTAAAAGTGGTGGGAGCAGAATACTCACTGGAAACCGGAGAAGTTGTTTTTTTTGATTTCTAAGAGTTAAAGCTCAGTTTTTAAGTCTTCCGAACTCTCCTTTAAAAAAGGAGAGTTTTTTTGTTGAACTAACTTTAATTTACAAGAGTTTTTTTCTCGTCAACAAAGCAGGGAAATACTTTCAAACATGCATTTTACAACGCACTTTGAATATAGGGATAGGCATTGTTCAAGAGAATCGTTTGTGCTTTGGCATTCGGATGAATCTGATCCTGCTGCATCAGACTTTTATGGCCGGCCACACCCTGCATAAAGAAAGGCAATAATTTGACCTTATATTGCTGGCTTATCACTTTATAATTATTTTCAAATGCCTTGCCATAAGCCTGACCATAATTCGGTGGCATTTTCATGCCAAATACAATCACTTTGGCCTGGGCTTTTTGGCTTTGCTGCACCAGATTGGCCAGATTTTTCTGGATCATTTGCGGTGGATGCCCGCGCAAGCCATCATTACCACCCAGTTCAATCACGACAATATCCGGACGATGAGTCTGTAACAGTTTAGGCAGTCTTGCCACTGCACCACTGGTGGTTTCGCCACTCATACTTGCATTGACCACTTTGTGCTGTTTCGGATAGTGTTGGTCTAAGCGTTTTTGCAATAAATTTACCCAACCTTGCTGTGGTTGAATACCATAACCTGCACTTAGACTGTCACCCACAATCATAATGGTCTTTGCCGACACGCCGAAAGGAATCAGGCATATACTCCACAGGATCAGGCAAGGCAATACACGGGTTTTCTGAACTCGATCTTTCATATAGGACACATATGACTCAAAGCAGTTACGATTCGACCATCATGCCACAAGCAATTATTTCTGCCCAGAAGCTGACACAAAAGATACAGCTTTCACAAAAACAGCTGACGATTTTTGAGGATCTTTCACTAGACATACAGGCTGGGGAACAGGTGGCGATTACTGGTCGTTCGGGTTCGGGGAAGTCGACTTTACTGGGAGTTTTAGCGACTTTGGATCAGGCCAGTTCTGGTCAGCTGATGGTATGTGGCGAACAGGTGTCGAACTTAAATGAAGAGCAACGTGCTGTAGTTCGCTTAAAAAATATCGGTTTTGTATTTCAGTCCTTTCAGTTGCTGCCACATTTGACAGCTTTAGAGAATGTCATGTTACCCTTGCGTTTGCAGCCGCGTTTTAAATATAGCGAGGCAGAGCAGAAGGCACTGCTGCTGCTGAAAAAAGTTGGTCTGGACCGACAGGCCCAGCAAACGCCAAAAGTCTTATCTGGGGGAGAGCAGCAACGGGTAGCAATTGCCCGGGCATTGGTCAGTGCACCTAAAATCATTTTTGCAGATGAACCTACAGGCAACCTGGATGGTGAAACGGCGCATGAGATCGAGCAATTACTGTTTCAGCTTAACCGTGAACTGGGCACCACGCTGGTTCTGGTGACCCATGATCCAAAACTGGCCCAACAATGTCAGCGGCATTTTGAGCTGCTGGATGGTCAGCTCGTTGAACATGCGAGCGGAGGATGATATGCAGCAGCTATTTCGTCCTTTACTCACACAAAGCTTTAAAAGCACGGGTATTTATCTGCTGATTATTGCCCTGACCTTGGCCATTAGTGCCACGACTGCGCTGAAGTTCAGTAATGAACAGATTCAAAATGCGGTCGCTTTGCAGGCCGCGGAGATGCTGGCAGCTGATCTGGTGCTGTCAGATAATGAACCTTTAGCAGAAGAATGGCGTGATCAGGCCAGACAGCTGGATTTACAGCAGTCTGAGGTAACCTTCTTTAATACCATGGCTTTTACCGATGAACAGTTTGTCATGGTCAATGTCAAGGCGGTTGATCAGGCCTTTCCGCTGCGTGGTCAATTGCAAACCCAACCCGCAAAAACAACCATTCAACCCGGTGAAATCTGGCTCAGTCCCCGAGCGATGGATCTGCTCAATATAAGGTTGGGAGATGAGCTGAATATTGCTGATGCAAAATTTAAGTTCACCGCTCAAATTGCAAAAGACTCCAATCAGGAGCTTGGTTTTTCTGGATTTTCGCCTACTGTCATCATCTCTCAGGCAGATGTTGCACGAACTCAGGCCATTCAGGTGGGCAGCCGGATTGACTACCGTTTGCTACTGGCTGGTAATCCTGAACAGACACAAGAATATGAAGCTTGGTTCAAACAGCAGATAAAATCTAAAAAAGAGAAAATGGATGCACCAGTCGCCGAAGTAGACGGGCAGGAGTTTGAGGAGCAGGGTAGTCTTAAATTGCGTAATGCCAGCGAGGGCAATACCCGTTTAATGCGTCCGATTGCCAATCTGGATACCTTTTTGCAATTGGCCAATATCCTGACCATTTTATTATGCGGAATTGCAATTGCTTTAACGGCACAACGTTATGTACAGCAGAATCAGGATCATATCGCACTAATGCGCTGTATAGGCGCGACCAAGCAGCAGATTCTGGCCGCTTATCTGGCCTTGCTTGGAGTTGTGCTACTGGTTGCCATGCTGATCGGGACGCTCATTGGGATCAGTCTGGGATATGGCTTATTACACTTCATGCTGCAACTGATTCCCAACCTGCAACTTGAGTTTTCTGTGATGAAGATGTTGCTGGGCCCTTTACCCGTTGCCATGTTGACCAGTGCGATTGTCTTGCTAGGTTTTGTTATGCCGAGCCTGTTTCAGCTGTTAAATACGCCACCTATTCGGGTAATTCGCCAGCAGGAAAAGTCGGTCCAGTCCATGCTATGGATGTTACTGTGCGGGACCTTGGGCCTGATTGTTTTTAGCGTGATTCTGACTGAAAATATTGTGCTCACCGCCTGGGTGATTGGGGCAATTATCCTGTTGTGTGCTGTGCTGTATTTTACGGTCTGGAGCACGTTAAAACTGCTACGGAACCTGAAATTTAACCTGTCGGCTTATGTCCGTACGCCGTATCAGACTGCTTTGCAGATTACCGCACTGGCTCTCGGATTGAGTCTCATCAGTGTACTCACCGTACTGCGTACCGATCTGCTGGAACGCTGGCAGCAACAGTTGCCTGAAGGTACACCGAACCAGTTTGTGTATGGTTTGCCACCTTATGAGATGCCTGAGCTGAAAGCCCGGCTCGAACAGAATGGCTGGAACAGCACGCCACTTTATCCGAATATTCGCGGGCGCCTGGTGGCAAAAAATGACCAGCCTTTTAACGCTGAACTGATTAAGCAAAGCAATACTCTAAGACGCGAACTGAATCTGACCCAGTCAGACCGTTATCCTCAGGATAATGTCATTGTTCAAGGCGAAGCGGTATTAAAACAGCCGGGCGAAGTTTCGGTCGAAGCCCAGACTGCCAAGGAACTGGGCATCAAGCTTGGCGACAAACTAAGCTTTAGTCTGCCTGAAGGTAGGCTGGAAGCGAAAGTGGTGAATCTGAGAACCGTGGAGTGGGAAAGCTTTAGTCCGAACTTCTTCTTTATTTTTGCACCCCAGAGCATGGATGCCAATGCCGGCAGTTATCTGGGCAGTTTTTATGTGCCTGAAACAGACAAAGATCAACTGGTTTCTATCATCCAGCGTTTTTCCAATACGGTTTTTATTGATGTCAGTCTGATTCTTGAAGAAATCAAACGCATAGTAAATGTTCTGGTGCAGATCATTACTATTCTGGCGATGCTGGTCAGTGTGTCCGGCTTTCTGGTATTGATGGCCTGTCTGAATCTGCTCATGGATGAGCGCAAACGAGAAGTGGCTTTAATGCGTTCTTTTGGCAGTTCCAAGCGCAAACTAAAAAACCTGATGAGTCTGGAAGTTGGCTTTATCGGCCTGTTTGCTGGCGTGGTGGCATGTTTGTTTGCCGAAGTCATCAGTGCCATTGCCAGTTATAAAATGGATCTCCTGATTCAGCCACACTGGGAAATCTGGCTGATTTTACCGGTCTTGATGACACTGCTTTGTGCGCTGGTGGGTCGTTATCGACTCAGTTATCTGTCCGATATTCCCCCCTTGCAAAGCCTGCGCGAGATGAATCAGTAAGATTCATCTTCTTTGTGGCTTTAAATGTGCAGCTGCTGTTGCATCAGGCGGAGAATGTCCTGCCAGAAAGGACGGATTGGCTCCAGCAAGGCTAGATTATATTGATAGAGCAGGCCACACGCGACCATCCCCAGAATCAGGGCAATGAGTTGCATCAGTTTGCCCCATTGCAGTAGTTGTAACAGATACCAGAGCAGGGTCAGGCAGGCGCCCATGATCATGCCGCCGATATGGGCAGCATTATTAATCCCGCTGATCATAAATCCCATCACGAGGTTCAGGCCCGTAATCATGATCAGGGTTTTCTTGTCCAGAATAAAGCGCTGTTGAGGCAGTATTGGCAATATGGACAAGACCGTCAGGGCTGCACCCAGCCCCATGACAGCGCCAGAAGCGCCAGCACTCACGCTGGGCAAAAGCTCGGGATTGGCTACGCCACCTTCAATTAAGGCATAAGTATCCTGAATGTTCATGTAACCGCTAAATAGGCTGCCCATCAGGCCGGCACACAGATAGAGCCCAATAAAGTAAAAACGGCCAAACAGCTGCTCAGCAACGCTACCAAAAATATACAGTGCCCACATATTCAGCATGAGATGAATCAGGCCAAAATGGAAAAACATGCTGCTAAACAAGCGTATGGGTTCCGCCAGATAAGTTAAGGGAGCATAATCCGCCCCCCAGGAAATGGCATCTCTGGAACTAGGCTGGCTAATATCCATGCCACTTAGCACCTGCCAGCCAAATAAGCCGACATTGATACCAATCAGGAGCGCAGTTATCCACCAGAGTTGTACTTCCGGTTTACGATAGGAGGTGGGTGGAGAGTATTTAGACATGCTATTTTTTTTGCGATGAGTGTATATTTCGCATAAGCTTAACACGAAAAATCAAATATTCAGGAGTAACGCACTGACATGAAAGCCTTTCTGATCCGCACGATTTTAATCATCGTCAGTGTGATTTTACTTATACAGTTGTGGATTTTTGCAAGTTTGGTCTGGTGGCGCACCAATCCGGTGAATACCACCATGATGATGCGGATTGATTACTGGACTGAGCCTTCCAAGCCCATTCAGCACCAATGGCGGCCTTATGACGAAATTAGCCTGAACCTGAAGCGTGCCATTGTTACGGTAGAAGATGGGAAGTTTATTCATCATCATGGCTTTGACTGGGATGGTATCCAGACCGCATTAAACCGTAACAAGAATGAAGGCCGCGTGGTGGCAGGGGGGTCAACCATTTCCCAGCAATTGGCAAAAAATCTTTTTTTGATAAATAAGCGTTCCTTTGTACGCAAAGGTCAGGAAGCGATTGCTACCTGGATGATGGAACGCATGTGGTCCAAGGAACGCATTCTGGAAGTCTATTTAAACTCAATCGAGTTTGGTGACAATATTTATGGGGTTGAAGCCGCGGCCAAACATTATTTTGGTAAAACGTCACAAAGCCTTAGCCGTGATCAGGCAGTTTTTCTGGCAGCGATTCTGACCAATCCAAAATACTTTCAAGACCATCGCCATTCATCGGCCCTGAAAGCACGCAAACGTATGATTCAACGCTATATGAATTATGCCGAATTACCTTAGGCCTGTAATTTGAAATAAAGCCTAATTTTTTTGGGCGTTTTTATCAAAATGACATCAAATTGAAGCATACTAAAGCAGATAAGCAAAATTTTAAAATAGCGTAGGTTTCATATGAATACGGCAGCCACAACCACTTCGGCACCGACTGAATATACATATAATGATCGTTACATTAATCGTGAATTGTCTATTCTGGACTTCCATTTACGTGTACTGGAACAGGCTGTCGATCCTTTACACCCCTTGCTCGAACGCATGAATTTCCTGCTGATTTTTTCGCGCAATCTGGATGAGTTTTTTGAAATTCGCGTTGCCGGAGTTATGGAGCAGCTTGATCTGGGTAATGAAAGTCGCAGCCCGGATGGTTTGACGCCCAAGCAGGTACTGGACCAGATTTCCAAGACGGCACATGCTGCAATTGAACGTCAATACCGTATTTTAAATGAAGAAATCTTACCAAAATTACGAGAAGAAGATATTTGTTTTCTGCGCCGTGGCGAGTTAACCCCGGCTCAATCAGCCTGGGTCAAAAAGTATTTTCAGGAGCAGGTTGCGCCTGTCCTGACCCCCATCAGTCTAGACCCGGCACATCCATTTCCTCGTCTGGTAAACAAGTCGCTGAACTTTATTGTTACGCTAGAAGGCAAAGATGCCTTTGGCCGTCAAATTGATCTGGCTGTGGTGCCTGCGCCACGTTCATTGCCGCGTGTCGTGCGTTTGCCAGATGAGCTGACAGATGGCAAGGAGCACCATGTCATGCTTTCCGCCATTATTCATGAGCATGTGTCCGATCTGTTCCCCGGTATGACCGCGACGGGATGTTATCAATTTCGCGTGACCCGTAACGCCGATCTGGCTTTAAATGAAGATGTGGAAGATTTGGCTAAAGCGCTGAAAGGCGAACTCAGCTCTCGCCGTTTTGGCCGTGCCGTACGTCTGGAAGTGACAGAAAATTGTCCGCAGCATATCTATCATTATTTGCTCAACGAATTTGATCTGGAAGAAGAGCAGCTGTATAAAGTGGCAGGGCCGGTCAATCTGGCGCGTCTGCTGTCGAATTTTAAACGTCCCCATTTACGTTATGATTCACATACTCCGATCATTCCCAAAGCACTGAGAAAATATGAAAATATTTTCAGTGCCATGCAAAAGCAGGATATCTTGCTGCATCATCCCTTTGAATCTTTTGCCCCTGTCATTTCTTTGTTGCGTGAGGCCGCGCGTGATCCGAAAGTACTAGCCATCAAACAGACATTGTATCGTAGTGGTCCCGACTCTGAAATTGTCCAGGTGCTGGCAGAGGCTGCACGAAATGGCAAAGAAGTAACTGCGGTGATTGAGCTGCGTGCTCGCTTTGATGAAGAATCCAATATTGCTGTGGCCAATGTTTTACAGGAAGCCGGGGCCGTCGTGGTCTATGGAATTGTTGGCTATAAAACCCATGCCAAAATGATTCTGGTGGTGCGCCGGGAAAATAACAAACTGGTCCGTTATGTACATCTGGGAACTGGCAACTATCATGCGGGTAATGCGCGGATCTATACCGATTACGGTTTATTGACAACGGATAAAGAACTCTGTGAAGATGTACACCGCATTTTCCAGGAACTGACCGGTATGGGGAAAATGGCCAAGCTGAAAAAGCTGCTGCATGCGCCATTCACCTTGCATGCCCAGTTAGTTAACTATATTGATAATGAAATTGCCCATGCCAAGGCAGGCAAGCCAGCGCAGATTATTGTCAAAGTCAATGCGCTTACCGAGATGCAGCTGATCAATAAGCTTTACGAAGCATCTCAGGCAGGGGTACAGATTGACCTGATTATCCGTTCAATTTGCAGCCTGCGTCCTGGCTTGGCAGGCCTGTCGGAAAATATTCGGGTACGTTCGATTGTAGGCCGCTTCCTGGAGCATACGCGGGTTTATTATTTTGCTAATAATGGCAATGCACAAATTTATTGTTCAAGTGCCGACTGGATGGATCGTAACCTGTTTAACCGGGTAGAAGCCTGCTTTCCCGTTGAAGATGAAGCCTTGAAAAAACGGATTTATCAGCAAGGTTTACTGAACTATCTGAAAGATAACCAGCAAGCCTGGCTGTTACAAGGCGATGGCACCTGGATTCGCGCCCAGCCAGCCGAAGGAGAAAAGCTGCATAATGCCCAGCGTGAACTGCTGGAAATTTTTAAATAAAGCAGCGGATAAAAAGAGATTGTAAATACAGTCTCTTTTTATCAGAGATTCTGGTTTATTAAATCTTGTTGCAATAAAAAAGGAGCGATGTAAGCTCCTTTTTATGTACAGGTAGTGAATCTTGTTTTAGTCCGCGGGGTGCTGGGTAATTTTTTGCAAAATTTGTAATAGCATGTCGAACTCGCTTTGTAGCGGTGTACTTTTGCGAGTCACTAAGGCCAAGGTCCGGCTAGGCGCCGCCTGAATGGCTTTAACTTGTAACTCAGGATTGGCCTTGATCATACTGCTATATAGCGCGATTTCAGGCAGCAAGGTAAAACCAAGATTTGCAGAAACCATTTCGATTAGTGTCGGTAAAGAGCTGGCTTTTAAACGATGATCATTTTTACGTTCGCCGATTGGACAGGCACTGAGTGCATGATCACGTAAACAGTGACCTTCTTCAAGCAGCATCAGGCGTGACAGATCCAGATTTTCTAGCTTATCTGCCTGAGCCGAAGCTTGATCAGACTTATGGTGCACCAGATACAGATTTTCTTTATTAATCTCGGCTACTTTCAGGCCGCGTGTATCAAAAGGCAGTGCCAGTACCACCATGTCCAGATTGCCGTGTTCCAGTTTCTCTACAATTTTCTCACTTTGTGCTTCATGCAGATGCAGCTGGATTTTTGGCAACTGTTTATGAACTTCATCCAGTAATTGCGACAGAATAAACGGTGCAATGGTTGGAATGATACCGAGATGCAAATCGCCGGTAAGAGGTTCACTCATCTCACGACTTAAACGCATCAAGTCCTGGGCATCAGCCAATAGAACACGAGCACGTGCAACCACTTGCTCACCAAGAGGAGTTAAACGTACATTCTGACGGTCGCGCTCAACAAGTACGCCACCCAGTAAACGCTCGAGTTCCATAATGCCACCAGACAGGGTTGACTGGGTCACAAATGAACGGCGAGCAGCTTCTGTAAAATGCAGCGTCTCTGACAGTGTTACAAGGTATGACAGCTGTCTTAGGGATGGTAATGCAGCCATAGTGTCCTAATATTTATGATTTAAAATGATCAGCAAATAATTCGCTAAGATGTGGAATAAAATGAGGAGGGATATCATGCCCCATTCCTTCAATTAATTCAAATTTAGCCCCTGGAATTGCTTTGGCAACAGCCTTGCCATGACTAGGAGGTAGCAATCGATCACGAGCCCCATGAACCACCAGGGTATCCTGCTTGATTTGCTTGTCCAGTTGCAGCAATGAACCTGTACATAATATTGCTAAAAACTGTTGAAGTACACCCGCCGGATGGTAACTCCGTTTATACAACTTGCGGGCTGTCTGAATCGCTTCCACGTGATTGACATAACCCGGCGAACCGATCAGTTTAAACAGTTTCAGGCTATGATCTACGATGCCATCTTCATCTGTTGAGGCCGGTTTGTCAATTAAACTAAAGAGCTGCTTTGGAAAAGGAGGAGGCAATAGCGGCTGGTTATTGCTGGTAAACAGCAGGCCGAGTTTCTTGACCTGCTCCGGGTGGCGGGCTGCCAGAATCTGTGCAATCATGCCGCCCATGGAAGCGCCCAGCACATAGACCTGCCCAAGCTCCAGTTTATCGATCAGCAAGCTAACATCTTCAGTCATGTCATACAGGTTATAGGGTGCTCCCTGATTGCCCAGACCGAGCATAAAACGGCTCATCATTTTAAAGGTATTCAGGCGCGGGCCTTTATGATGGATCTTGGATGACAGACCAATATCGCGGTTGTCAAAACGAACGATATAATAGCCTTGATCAATCAGCGATTTACAGAAAAAATCAGGCCAGTACAGCATCTGTGCACCGAGTCCCATAATCAGCAAAATAGGGGGGTGATCCGGTTCTCCGCCTACTTCTACATGTAATTCAATACCATTACCAAGATCAACCTTGGTTTCACGCATAAAAGATGTATAAGGGGAGTGGTTAAACTGCAGCGCACTATGCATGATAAGCTTCCTAATTAAAGGACATTTCGTTTAAAAAACGTCCTTCATATATTAAACATCTAAAGAGTTGCTGGAATCAAGTCAGGAACAAGTTTGCTCAAGGTCAGGCGTTGCTTGGCTGCTGTCGCCCCTAATAATACGAAACCACGCAATACACCCTCTACATCTATTGCTTTGGCAATCATGCCATCTTCCAGCTCTTCCGTTTCCCAAGTCACATTGACTTCAGCAGGTGCCGCTAATACGGTCAATGGTGCTGCTGGTGTTTTTACTGCAACCGGCATGGCTGGATAATGCACTGCGGTATGCTCGCCATTTAAGGTTTTGGCCAGAGCACGTGCCTGTTGCATGATGGGCATGACATAAGGCAGCAGGATGCCGTTTACTTCAGCACAGTCTCCGACAGCATAAATATCCGGCTGATTGGTTTCTAGCAGGGCATTGGTTAGAATCCCGCGACTGCTATGAATATCAGCTTTTTTCGCGACAGAAATATTTGGCTGCAAGCCTACCGCAGACAGAACCACATCGGCGACCAGTGATTGACCATTCGCCAGCGTGACCAGATAATCTGCATTGTCCATTTTGGAGACTTTCTCAACTGTGGTGCCCAGCACAAAATGTATACCTGTTTCTTCAAGATGCTGCTGGAACACTTCAGCCACATGCGCAGGTAAAAGGCGGCCCAGTGGTCGAGGTGCAAGGTCAATAACAGTCACCTGATGTTCGGTATGTTGCAGGTCATTGGCAAATTCGCAGCCAATTAGACCAGAACCTAGAATTACCACACGTTTGTTTTCACGATTGGCCAGATTTTGGCGGAATGCTTTGTAGTCGTTCAGGTTGTTAACCACATGAATTTCGTCGCTGGCATCGCCGGCAATTGCCAAACGTACTGGATTAGCCCCCACCGCCAGAACCAGTTTCGAGTAGGGTTGCAGACTTTCCTGTCCATCTTTTTCTAAGTGTAGCTGATGCTGTTCTGGGTCAATCGCTTTTACCCAGGTATGTTGCCGGATTTGCATATTGAGTTTTACCGACATTTTTTCAGCATCCCCTAAAGGAATCTGCTCAGGTGCCTTGTTCCCTGCCAGTGCATTTGAAAGAGTCGGTTTTGCATAATTGATCGCATCATCAGCACAAATCATAACAAGTTCATGGTCTGGATTAAGCTTGCGAAATTCACGTGCGACGGCATAACCGGCCATTCCGGAACCAATGATGACGATAGGATGCATAATATTCTCCAGACTTTTTAAAATTAAATTTATAAATTTATAAATTTTTTAAAGGACATAAAAAAAGACCATTCAGCATGGTCTTTAAGAGGACATGATCAGACTTCAATCATTTCGAAATCAGCTTTTGATACGCCACAATCTGGGCAAGTCCAGTCATCTGGAATATCTTCCCATTTGGTACCGGCCACAATTCCATCCTGAGGCCACCCCAGTGCTTCGTCGTAAATCCATCCACATACGATGCATTGATATTTTTTCATGTAACTCTCCAAAACTGACCAACTGTAGGAGTCAGCTAAAAACTATAACGTGCACGACTCTAAAATAATATGACTTTAATAGTGAACATATTGGGCTAAATTTTTACGCAGTTCCGTTCAGAAAGTAAAGCGAATAAGAGTTTAAACAGTGAAATTAAGATCGGAATGGCAACTCAGGCCAAATTTTATCGATGAAAGGGCTAAATCTGTATTTCAAGCATACGGTCAGAGCAGCACGATTCAGCCCAAAATCAAAACCCACCAAAGTATTCAGGAGGCTGTATATTTCTTGAAGTATTCTGGCTTGATTGATTTTTAATCAATTTGCGCGTTTTTAGAAAATATTTTTAAAAAATAAATTAAATTATTAATATCAAAATCTTATAATCTAATATTGTCTTATATTTAGGCGTTTGTCCTTGTTTGTTTTGACCCTTTAGTCTAATATACAACTATTCATTTTCATGTTTAAGAATCTCCCATGAGCAATTTGTCTACTTCATTGTGGTCTAACATTCGTACTGTTCAGGATTTCCCAAAACCGGGGATCTGTTTCTTTGACCTGACACCTTTATTCACCAGCGATATTAGTCAACTCACTGATGCGTTGATCGAGAGCATTCCAGCTGACAAACTGGCAGCAGTAGATAGCTTTTTAGCCGTAGAAGCGCGTGGCTTTGTACTGGCCAGCTTATTGGCACAGCGTACAGGCAAGGGCTTATTGTTAGTGCGTAAAGCTGGCAAGCTACCGCCTCCAGTGATTGGGGTGGGGTATAGCCTGGAGTATGGGGTGGACCGTCTGGAAATGTCTGCTGAAATTGAGCCACAAAAAATCATTATTGTAGATGATGTTCTGGCGACTGGCGGTACATTAAAGGCAGTAAATGAACTGGCTAAAAAATGTCAGCATGAAGTACTGGGTGCCAGTGTTTTCCTCGATTTGCCTGACTCGCATGCAAACCTGGGCTTAGAAATCTGGTCAGTACTGGATGATAAATCTCAACCTAAGGTTGCGGTGGCTTAAGTTAAATAGATCTGGATTTCCAGATCAAAGCTCCTCAGTCAAACCGTCCAGTTTTGGGAAGGCAGATGAACGAGGAGCTTTTTTATTGTCTGATAAAGTGCTTTTCGACTTCCTGAATCAGTTGATTGAGCTGTTCGGGGTGTGCTAGACGATGATGACCCCCTTCAATTGCCTGAATTTGCATATAGTCTTCCAGGCAGATCTGTACAGCATACATATCCAGGATCTCATCGCCCAGTTCAAGATAGGCAAACTGTGGAATATCATGCTGTAAATCCTGGTCAGAAATGATCGGATAATCATCACGGAAATTTGGTTGCAGACTCGGATTTGCTACGATACAGGGAAGTTGATGGGCCTGGGACATTTTGAGTGCCCAATATCCTCCCAGGCTGTGGCCAACCAGAATATCCGGCTTAATCATTTTAATAGTGTCATGATAAAAATCGGCCACGGAGCTATAGCTCAGATTACGGTAATCCACATCAATACAGTATTTTTGTGTTGTATTAATTGCGTGAAATTTCGAAGATTTTTTACAAGAGTCCAAGCCATGCAAAAATAAGATTTTAGACATATTTTTTACTCATTCTTATCCGACATGCCAAAGTCATTAGTTCGTGATTGAAAGATGAATTTCAATCTGGGTACTAGCTTAAAAGCTGGCAGCATAAAAAACAGTTAGCTATTGGTCTAATTTCAGGAAAGACAGCCGCCGCAATCGAGGCTGCTATTGAATATATGAAGCTTGGCTTTAATAAAAGAAGAAATCGTTTTCAAAAATGAACGAGAGCCGGACTAAAAAGCGATAAAGAGAAAAAATAAAAAGAGCTATATACTGCAAATTTTCTTCAGAAAAGCCAATTCCCCCCAGTCTTTAAGCTACGATTCGACCGGGGAATCTGCTATTCTATGTAACTTCTATTTTTCAACTATTTTTATTCGAGGCAGAGATGACGCAAAATAACGCTCAATCGACTTCTGAACAAATCATTTCCGAAAACGATTTAATTGCACAGCGTCATGCCAAGTTAAAGCAAATCGAAAGCCAAGCTCAAGAAAATGGCAAGAGTCCGTGGCCAAATACCTTTAAGCGCGAGCATTATGCACAAGATTTGCAAATCCAGTTTGCTGATAAATCTAAAGAAGAAATTGAAGCTGCTGAAAAGGTATATGTCAAAGTTGCGGGCCGTGTAATGTTAAACCGTGGATCATTCATCGTGATCCAGGACATGACCGGTCGTATCCAGCTATATGTTGCCCGTAAAGAGCTGTCTGCAGATGTACTGGCCACCATCAAAGGACTTGATCTGGGGGATATCATCGCAGTAGAAGGCTATATTGGCCGTTCTGGAAAAGGCGATCTCTATGTTCATATCGAACAATTTGAATTATTGACCAAATCTCTGCGTCCACTTCCAGACAAATTTCATGGTCTGAATGATACTGAAGTTAAGTATCGCAAACGTTATCTTGACCTGATCGTTAACGAAGAAACACGTAAAGCCTTTGAAATTCGGGCCAAGGTGGTTTCAGGGATTCGTGCCTTCCTGACTGAAAAACGTTATATGGAAGTCGAAACACCAATGATGCACGTGATTCCAGGCGGAGCATCTGCACGTCCGTTTGAAACCCATCACAACGCCCTGGATATGCCGCTGTTCTTGCGTATTGCGCCTGAGCTGTACTTAAAGCGTTTGGTGGTCGGTGGTTTTGAGCGTGTGTTTGAAATTAACCGCAACTTCCGTAATGAAGGGGTGTCGACACGTCATAATCCGGAATTCACCATGATCGAATTCTACCAGGCGTATGCAGATTATAAAGACCTGATGGAATTGACCGAACAAATGCTGGAAAAGCTGGCAATTGATATTCTGGGTACAACTGATGTGCCTTATGGTGATGAAGTTTATAACTTCAAAGGACCATTCAAGAAAATTTCGATGTTCGATGCCATTCTTGAGCACAATCCGCAATTCACGCCTGAAAATGTCAATGATCGTGAGTTCTTGGCAAAATTTGTTCAGGAAGAACTAAAAGAGCAGGTGAAACCTGGTTTTGGTTTGGGTAAGCTACAAACAATTGTGTTTGAAGAAACCGTTGAAACTAAACTGCGTCAGCCGACTTTTATTACGGAATATCCAGCGGAAACCTCTCCATTGGCACGTCGTAATGATGATAATCCACATATTACGGACCGTTTTGAATTCTTTATTGGTGGTCGTGAGCTGGCCAATGGTTTCTCGGAGTTAAACGACCCGATTGACCAGGCAGAACGCTTCCAGGCACAGGTGGCTGAGAAAGATGCTGGCGATGATGAAGCCATGCACTATGATGCTGACTTTATTGAAGCGCTGGAATATGGCTTGCCTCCAACTGCAGGTGAAGGAATTGGAATTGACCGTCTGGTTATGTTGTTCGCCAATGCGCCAAGTATCCGCGATGTGATTTTATTCCCGCATATGCGTCATAAAAATTAATAGCTGATCTACCCTAATAACCCACCTTCGCGTGGGTTATTTTTTTGGAAAATAGGGCTTGTTGCCTGAGTAAAAAAACCACAGTTGAATCGCTGGAAATTAACATGAGCGATTATGGTGAAGCTGAAAAATGATTTCCGCAGGTGCTGAGATTCGTTTTGAGCGGATGAACCGTTTATCAGGACGTCTTGTTGGCTAAGGTGAGCCGGAGCGTGGCGTGGAAAACAATGCCGCCTTTGCTTTTGATTGAAATGAAGGCACTTGATCTCATGCTATTGTATTCGTCAGGATATGCTACTTAAAATGAATGCTTGGCTCGGTGATTCTGACGTCAATAGCCGGATAGCGGAGTATCTTCAGGTATTGAAACTCCTTTAGAAGGTGGTTTATTTAAGTATTAACTCTAAGACTTGAGCTTTAAAAATCCTGCCAACCGGGCGGGATTTTTTAGCCCATCCACGCCTATAAAAATAACAGACAAAAAAAACGCAATGATTGGGGTTGTCATTGCGTAGAAAAAGGAATGTCCTTTTAAACAAACCAAAATTAACTGTGGAGAGAGTTAAGCTTGATTCCTTCTATGTGATTTATAGTAAAGCCCAACCTAAGATGACTCATCAGTATTCATGTTAATAGATGTTAAATAAGGTAAAAATTATGGAGAATATGTGGGTAAACCCATAGCTCAGTGGTGATTTAGGCGGTAAAAAAGCCCTTCTTGAGGAAGAGCTTTTCTTTCAACCTGCAACATGAATTAGAAACGGAATACGCCTAGGCCTGCTTTTACTTCATCTAGTGTGGCCTGAGTAATATCACGGCATTTGTCTGTACCGGTTTTCAGGATATCCATGATGTAATCCGGATCTTTCGCTAGCTCTATCCGGCGTTCGCGGATCGGACCGATCAATTCTTTAAGAATCCCTTCCAGACGCTTTTTCACGGTGCCATCGCCCAAGCCACCACGACGATAATGCGCTTTTAACTCTTCCAGTTCTTCTTTATTTGGGTCAAACGCATCCAGATAAGTAAATACGATATTACCTTCCACTTGGCCCGGATCTTCAATACGCAGATGGTTTGGATCGGTATACATGGCATTTACGGCTTTTTTAATGTCTTTATCAGAAGCATCTAGCACAATGGTATTACCCAGAGATTTTGACATTTTCGCTTTGCCGTCAAAACCTGGTAAGCGGCTCATGTTGGACAGCAGAGCTTTACATTCAGGTAAGAGTTCATGACCAATCTGGCGGTTCAAACGACGTACGATTTCGTTGGTCTGTTCGATCATCGGAATCTGATCTTCACCGACTGGAACGACAGTGGCCTTAAATGCGGTAATATCGGCCGCTTGAGCTACCGGGTAGCACAGGAAACCTGCCGGAATATCACGTTCAAAACCACGCAGCTGGATTTCAGCTTTAATGGTTGGGTTACGCTCCAGACGGGAAACTGTCACAAAGTTTAAATACAGCATGGTCAGTTCATTCAAGGCTGGTAAGCATGACTGAACACAAATTGTGGTTTTGGTCGGATCAATTCCGACTGCCAGATAATCCGTTGCGACTTCAATAATATTGCGGCGTACTTTTTCAAAGTTATCTGCATTATCGGTCAGAGCTTGAGCATCAGCGAGTAATAAATGCTGGTGATGAGAGTCTTGCAAGCCGACACGTGAGCGTAATGAACCGACAAAGTGACCGAGGTGAAGTTGTCCGGTAGGACGGTCGCCAGTCAGGATCACTGGACGATTATCTTGATTACTCATTTTTTATTCCAAAAGGGTAGTCAGTATGACTTCTAAATATGAATGAATGGCAATATTGTACGGCATTCTGTTTTTGAATGTCAGCCACTAAAAAGCCTGAATAAAAAAATCTTATTAATTAAACAAGTGAATACAATCTTTTTTTAGAATTGTGATTAAAATAATTTGAAATAGGATAAGGATAATAAATATGGCGAGCAGTTTACTTATATTATTAGATGATATTGCTACGGTCCTGGATGATGTGGCTGTCATGAGCAAAATGGCAGCGAAAAAAACGGCAGGGGTGTTGGGAGATGATTTAGCTCTCAATGCGCAACAAGTCAGTGGGGTACGTTCAGACCGTGAACTTCCGGTGGTGTGGTCTGTTGCCAAAGGTTCATTTGTCAATAAGCTTATTCTTGTTCCTGCTGCCCTGCTGATTAGTGTAGTGGCTCCCTGGCTGATTACACCACTGCTAATGATAGGTGGCTTATTTCTTTGTTATGAGGGCGTGGAAAAAGTCCTGCATAGCATACAGCACAAAAAAGCCAAAACCAGAGAAGCTGCTAGCCAAGAATTAGCCACCATAGAAACCGATCTGGTGACGTTTGAAAAAGACAAAATTAAAGGGGCGGTACGAACAGATTTTATTTTGTCTGCGGAAATTGTGGTGATTTCATTAGGAACAGTGGCTACAGCTACTTTTGGTACCAAAGTGATGGTGCTGTCAGTCATTGCAATTTTGATGACCGTCGGTGTGTATGGTTTTGTGGCAATGATTGTCAAAATTGATGATTTAGGGCTGTATTTAACAGAGCAAGCCTCTTCAGTAAAGCAAAGTATTGGGCGTGGCTTATTGGCTTTTGCACCAAAACTGATGAAGACCCTAACTATTGTAGGCACCATCGCCATGTTTTTGGTAGGTGGTGGCATTATTAGTCACGGGGTACCTTTATTACATCATTTCATGGAAGGCTCGGTTGATTATGCTGAGCATATTCCAACGGTGGGTACTATTGTGGGAGCATTAACACCGACCTTGATTAACTTGGTGATTGGCTTTATAGCTGGCTTGGTTGTACTGGGTGTGGTGGCTGGGATTCAGAAAATTTGGCCCAAATCAAAACAAGCATAATCCTTATAAATTCGATAACATACAGTGAATTAGAAAAAAAGGAAAATTCCTATGCGCTGGAAAGGACGTCGTGTCAGTACGAATGTGGAAGACCGTCGCGGTGGTGGTGGGGCTAAAGCGGGCGGCATCAGTATTTTAGGGTTGATAGTGGCTTTTGTGGCATGGAAATTCTTTGGTGTTGATCCTCAACAAGCCTATCAAGCCACCAAGCAAGTAACCTCCCAATCCCAGCCGGCTGAAACCCAAGGCTTGGAGCATCCTACGCCTGAGCAGCAGGAAGCGATAGATTTTGTGGGCACTGTGCTGGCCGATACTGAGGATACCTGGAATCAGGTATTTCAGCAGCAGCTGAATCAACAATATGTGCCGCCGAAACTGGTGCTTTTTAATGGGGTGGTGAATTCAGGTTGTGGTACTGCACAATCTGCCATGGGACCATTTTATTGTCCGGCCGACCAGAAGGTTTATATTGATACAGCATTCTTTAAAGATATGCGTACCCAGATGGGCATTAGTGGTGAACAGAATACTACCGAGCTGTCTAGTACGGATCAGGCGGGCGACTTTGCCCAAGCCTATGTAGTGGCTCATGAAGTGGGACACCATATTCAAACCATTTTAGGTATTTCCTCCCAGGTTCAGCAGGCGCGCCGTCAAAGCAGTGAAGTTGAGGGTAATCAGCTTTCAGTACGACAGGAATTACAGGCTGATTGCCTGGCGGGTGTATGGGCGCATCATAATCAGCAGCGCACCCAGTTTCTTGAGGCAGGAGATGTGGAAGAAGCGATGGACGCAGCACATAAAATTGGCGATGACTATTTACAAAAGCGGGCACGTGGACAAGTAGTCCCTGATAGTTTTACGCATGGTAGCAGTGCACAGCGTGTACACTGGTTTAATACCGGTCTGAAATCTGGTCAACTGGCCAACTGTGATACCTTTAATCAGGCGATCTAATGACGAAGAGCAAGGGAATGCTGATTCCCTTGTTTCATTTGTTGAGAAACTGCCGGAAGTTTCTTAAAATTTTCAGACTTACAAATAGAGCGGCCAAAGCAAATAAAGCCACCACTACGACGATAAACTTTAAATGATAAATATCATTTTTATAAAACTGCTGTAGCTCCTGCGGAGAGTAATTAAAGTGACTCACCTGACCACTGCGGCTCTCCCGGTACTGAATATTTTTAATATAGAAAAAATTACCGGCTTTAATTAAATCAATAGTCTGAATCTGACGGGTGTGCGACTGGTTATAATCATCCGTACATAAAGCCGGATAATGATCACAACTGATTTTGGCAATATAACCATTTCCGGCGATCAAAATAAAAATCGTATTGTCCGGTTTTTGATTATTGGACAGCAGCACGTACTGGGTGTGAGGATCACTTTTCAAGGAAAGAGGGGTGGCTTGCTGATAGTGCTGTTCTGCATTCATGATGTCCCGGACCTTGATAAAACAGGTCAAAACAAGGGAAAGCGTAACAATAAAAATAACCGTAGCAAAACACAGGCGAAAGATGGTTTTAACAGTTTGATGCATGGGAGAAGATTTCAAAACAGAAGGAAAGTAAAGAGGTGTTCTAGGGTGTATATTAAATCGGCATTTGTAAGAATTGCAAAAAAACTTAACTCAATTTTCAATAAAAGCAGATTAAACTTGTTTTGTTAAAATATTTTGCTTTTTCAATTTTTATTTCAAGTGAACCCGCGACCTAGTATTGCCTGATTTTGCCATCATTTAGGACACCGAATGGGAAGTTTCTTTTTTCTACAACTTTTGACAGTGGTTTTTGCGCTGTCAATTGCCACCACCATGTTCAACAAGCGTGTTTTAGGTTTTCCTCAGGCGATTGGTGTTCCGATTGTATCGGCAATTTTTGTCTTTATCTTGCAATGGGGTGCCAGCCTTTTGCACGGCAATCCATTTTTCAGTATCAATATTGAAAATATCGAGCAGGCAGTTCGAAATGTTGATTTTTATGATTTTCTGATCAATGGAGTAATCTGTTTTATTTTAACTTCTTCGGCACTGAAGTTTAAGGTATCCGATCTGCAAAATCATTGGCGGCCGATAGGAATTCTTGCCAGTCTGGCCTTGGTATTTTGTGCAGTCCTGTTTGGTACGCTCTTATATGGTTATCAATTCTTAATTGGCAAGCATGTTGATTTGCTGGTATTACTTTTACTGGGGGCGGCTTTAGGGGCGACCGACCCGATTGGTATCAAAGGTGTATTGAGTTCGGTACGGGCACCGCATCATTTAATTGTGAAACTGGAAGGCGAATCCCTGTTTAATGATGCAATGTGTATTGCCTTATTCATGACTTTGTTAAATGTCTTACAGGGCGAAAACTTTACCTTGGTCGGCGTATTACAGACCCTGTTCTATGAAATTGTCGTGGCGGTGCTAATTGGCCTGATCTTTGGTGCAGCCATTTTACGTTTGTTGCGTGGCAAGCATGAGATGGAATCTTTAATTTTGACCACAGCCTTATTGGCCTGTGGTTCCTATCTGGTTGCTTTGCTGGCTCATGCATCGGCACCAATTGCCTGTGTTATTGGGGGGTTGATTGTCGGAAATAAATGGAAGGAAATTCTGGCGTATGCCGAAATCGAGGATGTCAATCACTTCTGGCACACCGTTGAAGGCATTATCAATTCTTTCCTGTTTACTTTAATTGGACTAGAACTTTTTATTCTCGACCTGAGTGCTAGTCTGGTACTGGGTGGAATTGTCGCCTTTATCATTCTGCATCTGACCCGGTTTGCTGCGAATCATCTGGCCTTTGCCTTATTTCCAAAAATAAGCAAGAAAAGCTATAACGGCAGTTTAACCATTCTGTCTTGGGGTGGCGTACGTGGCGGGATCTCCCTAGCCTTGATTCTTGCTGTTGCCAATATTCCTCAGCTGGAAGCTTATAGCAGTATTCTGGTAGGTTATACTTTTATTGCCGTATTACTTTCAGGGGTGGTCTGTGGTTTGGGTCTACCTGCCGTCATGAATGCTTTTTATTATAATCCCTATGAAGAGACTCAAGGCTTTAAGGGCTGGTATCAACGAATGTGCCATAAGTTGAACCGTAAGGGGTTCAAATACATCGTAGGGGAAGATGAATATGGCAATGAAACCATTACCATCTATCAGCCTGAAGTGCTGATTGATCAAAAAGATGCTGATGGCGTGACCAGTGTACATCATCCTGAAAAAGCACAGGAAGTGAAACGTCTGGAAAATCCGGATAATTTCTAGTATGGCATCGCTCAACAGGAATAGTCTGACTCTTGAAGACTTGCGAAGTGTTATTAAAATGAGATTGTTGTTGAGTCACCTAATACCATGAAAAGTCAGGCAAGCCGGGAAATGGCGGAGATGATTCTGGCGGTAATCAGTCAAATTCCTTATGGCAGAGTTGCGACGTATGGACAGATTGCAAAACTGGCAGGCTTAGCCAAACATGCTCGTCTGGTCGGTAAGGTATTAAGTCAGTTGGATGAAGGTACAGATCTACCTTGGTATCGTGTCATTAATGCGCAAGGAAAATTAAGCTTAAACAAACTGGATGCCAAAGGTCAGAATACTCAGCAGCTTCGGTTAAGTCAGGAAGGAATTTTTGTGAATCAGGGTAAAGTGAATTTAAAACAATATCAGTGGGATGGCTGGAGTTAAAAATAAAATTCCTCACTTTCGGAAAAATGAGGAATGAAGGAAAAATAATTTATTTACGCACCACCATCACCGGAATATCTGCTTGACCCAACACACTTTGCGCTACGCTGCCCAAGAACAGTTTCTTGAAGCCGGTACGGCCATGTGAACCAATCACGATCAGGTCAGCATTTAAAGACTGAGCTGCCTTAGCGATTTCACTATAAATCACTTGGCCTTCGAGCAGTTGAGTTTCGACGTCCAAACCTGCATTAGAGAACCTGGCTTTTGCTTCTTCCAGCGTTTTAAGAATAGAAGTACGGGCACGTTCAATCAGGTCATTGGTTTGTGCGGCTGTAATATATTCAGCGGCGATATAAGGATCCAGAGCAAGTACTTGTACAACCGTAACTTTACTATTAAAGGCTTTAGCAAGTTCTACTGCCTTGTCCACTGCTGCATATGATATTTCTGAGCCGTCGATTGGTACTAAAATATGTTCAAATGACACGAGAATTCTCCTTGTGAGAAATAAAGTCTTATAAAAATGTGACGCCTTAAAACGGGTACGAATTGTTGTTTATACTTTGATCATAGCCTGTATTTTATAAAAATAAAACCAAGTAAATACATAGGTATAACGTCTAATAGACTAAAGGCTTATTTTTTAAAAAAATGTATTTTCCCCAGCACTTATTTTTGATCCGGATCAAGGTTGTGGCGTTCAAGAGCAAGTGAATAGAAGCTACTCGACTCTCACTCACATTGCACGGCATTCAGATCAAGTTTGATCTTGGGCGCAAGCTGTTCGTAACGCTGTAAAATCATGGCCGTTTCATCTCCATGAATCTTCTCTTGTAACTGCTGGATTTTATGTTCGCTTACAGAACGACCGGCACAATATAAAGCAATCTGATTTTCCTGAGTGATGGTCCATTGTTTGCTCTGATCATACTCGGCAAAGCGGTTGATTTTTTGTTGGGCTTTGCTCAATTGTACCAAGGCACGTTTTTGCTGCATGCTTAAGAGTTGATGATGATTGATCCATTGCGCTACGTCACGTCTCACTCCATTGTAATCAACAAAAAGAGGCGAAATGATCTGGCAGGCAGTGAGACTCGTCAGACTGAGGAGGAGAATAAGGATTTTCATTTTATTCATTGAATAAAGCCTCTGTGACTTAAATGGTGTTATGGCTATATGTATTAAACTGTATAGAAACTTTTTTGGCTAAAGTTTAAATGTTCAGTATTTATTTGCGTAAAGACTGAACATTTGTGTTTGAAAATGCTTGACGGTAGCTGTAGAACTAACGATAATGCGCACACAGTTTATGGCTATGTAGCTCAGTTGGTTAGAGCACCGCACTCATAATGCGGGGGTCACAGGTTCAAGTCCCGTCATAGCCACCATTTTAAAGACCAAGCTCTCAGCTTGGTCTCTTTTTTTCTAGTTCAAAATATAATTAAAAATTTCACTTAACTTTTAACATTATTTAAAAAAATAACTTCTAACTTCTAACTTCTAACTTCTAACTTCTAACTTCTAACTTCTAACTTCTAACTTCTAACTTCTAACTTCTAACTTCTAACTTCTGTTTTGTTGTATTTAGCTTATTGAATTTTCTATCATAAAAAAATCGCCCAAGTCGAAGACCAGAGCGATTTAAAGTATCTAACAATGGTATTTTAAATACCTGCTTTCCAGCCATTTACGATTGGATAACGGCGTTCACGACCATAGGAGCGTGAACTGATACGAGGGCCAATTGCGGCTTGACGGCGTTTATATTCATTCACATCCACCAAACGAATGATTCTTTTCACAACTTCGGCATCAAAGCCTTTGGAAATAATATCATCCTGGCTCGAATCTTCTTCAATATATGAGTATAGAATAGCATCCAGAATTTCATATGGCGGCAAGGAGTCTTGATCAACCTGATCTGGACGCAGCTCGGCTGAAGGTGGACGTGTGATTACGCGCTCAGGAATAACCGGTGTTTCCGAAATGCTGTTACGGTATTTTGCTAGTTCAAACACAATGGTCTTATACACATCTTTCAGAACAGCAAACCCGCCGACCATATCACCATATAAAGTACAATAACCTACAGCCAGTTCAGATTTGTTGCCGGTGGCCAGTACGAGATTGCCAAACTTATTAGATAAAGCCATCAGCAAGGTGCCGCGAGTACGGGCCTGCAGGTTTTCTTCAGTGGTATCTGCCGGAGCATTGCCAAAAAATGGATACAAGGTTTGCATAAAACTGTTAACCACTGGATTGATTTCGGCAATCCCAAAGGTCACCCCCATACTTTTCGCCTGTTCCGCCGCATCTTCGACACTAATTTGGGCGGTATAGGTATAAGGCATCATTACTGCTTGAACCTTGTCCGGGCCAATTGCATCCGCTGCAATTGCCAAAGTCAGGGCAGAATCAATCCCGCCGGAGAGGCCTAAAATCACTCCAGGAAAACCTGAACGCTGGACATAATCGCGTGTGGCCATCACCAGACTTTGATAAATCTCAGCCATGGTGTCTAAAGTCGGGGTAATGGCCCCTTTGCTGAACTTTAACTGTTCAGCGTCGAAGTCTGCAATGTATAACCCAGCTTCAAAGCTTGGTGCCTGCAAAGCCACATCACCTGATTTATTCAGTATGAAACTGGTTCCGTCAAAAATCAGATCCTCCTGCCCACCCACTTGGTTACAGTACACCAGATTGATATTCAGCTGTTTTACCAGTGCAGTCATGGTGTCAATACGGTGCTGTGGCTTGCCTACTTCGTAGGGAGACGCATTCAGTACCAAGGCAGTATCAATATTTAACTGTGCCAGTTGCTGTACTGTAGATAAGGACCAGATATCTTCACAAATCAATACGCCAAATTTATGTTCAAGATATTCAAATACCAGATGCTGATGACCTTGTTCAAAGTAGCGCTTTTCATCAAATACACTATAGTTTGGTAAGGTCTGTTTGTTGTAAATTCCTAATACTTCACCATCTTTCATGACGGCCGCAGCATTATAGCGCTGACCCTCTTCAGATTGATTGACAAAACCAAAGACCATCACAATATCTTTGACTTCGCTAAGTTTTTCAAAAGCCTGTTGAGTACGTTTGGCCAGACTTGGGCGAATTAATAAATCTTCTGCCGGATAGCCCAGAGTGGCGAGTTCAGGGAAAATAATCAGATCAGCTTTATCTTTTTTAGCCTGATTGGCCTGATCAATGATGGCCTGCGTATTTGCATCTAGATTGCCAACATGTGGAGAGAATTGAGCAATGGCAATTTTAAAACTTTTCATTCCAATTAAATCCTATTCCTATAGGTTAATACACTAAATTACTGATTTTTATAATTCTACTTATCCAGCTGAGTGCAGTTCGATACTAGCAAAAGCCAAATGGCCAAAATAAAAACGTCATTATCTCGCATAATCGTTACATTTTGATTTGCGAACTAAAAATATCATACTTGAGGTATTTTATCGCAATTTGGTTGAGAAGCTAGCGCTGATTTAAGAGAATTGCTGCCGATATGCAACGTTATTATAAAAAATCATTTGAATTGTTGTTTTTTTGCACCTTAATGGTAGACCGTTGAGAGCAATGGTGGTTGTGCAGACTTTTATTTAAACTGCTCTTAATTAATCTGAATCAGGGATAAGAAATTGACTTGAAAAAGATGGCAGAAAACTCTTGCGGAGGTATCACACAACCTATGCTTTCAGTCACGATGTTCGATTTTAAGCATTCACTCTGTGTTATTGATGACTTTTTTCAAAAAGCGAAGCAGAGGGACGATTGAAACCTCAAGAAAGTTCAATGGGATGGTTGTTTGGCTGCAAGCTGTATCTAATCATGAAACAATGAGGAGATATTGTAAGTACGGTTTTATGAATACGCATACAGCAGCCATGAAAATAGGTGAACAGTGGAGAGGGGAGGATTAAAAGCAAAGCTCTATGCTAATTGTGGCGCTATGATTCAGAAATTAAAGAACAGATAAGAATTACAAGGTATTGATTTAATTATCTATCAGCGGAAGAAAATAGAATCTATTCAACTCCCTATATCAGATGAATATCACTTAAAGCAGTCTAACAAAATAGAAAATTATTCAGCTTATTACAAGAGAAATATAATTTCATCAGCAGTAAAGTGAGAGCTATTGATGGAGACGGAGCTGGATGTTATACATCTTGTTTATGTGCTTACTGATTATGCCATCAAGCTAAGCCAAGCATTCAAGTAATGCAATCTTGGTTTAGGTGGGATTCGAGTTATACTAAGATGCTAGTGGGTAGCTCAATGATTGCCATTCAATGAGTTTCGGTGTGCTGCCAATGAAAATTGGTTAAACATGGGTCACGATGCTTTTATGAAAAATGCATTTATAAGGTTATTTAAAAGTATTGTTAAGTACTCAATTTATTTTTTTTATAATTGGTTAAATATAAAGGAATTTCAATATAGAGGTCTAACTGAGGGCGAAGTAAATATTGCGAAAAAAGTATTTCATAATCTTATTAATTATAATGATGTGAAGATTTTTAATATACGTTATTTACCTTGGCAGCCTAAAAGCATATTGATGGCTCCAAATGGCAGGATATTTGTAAATCAAGAGTTGTTCGTCAAAGATTATTCTGAATGTTCAATTGCTATGCAAGGTGTATTTATCCATGAACTTGCCCATATACTTCAATATCAAAAACATAAGAATGTAGTGCTAAGAGGCTTTATTTTACAAAGTGCTTATTATCTTAGTTTTAAGCTATATAATCCATATAAATATAAATTGATCGAAGGCAAGCTTTTTGAGCAATATAATATTGAGCAACAAGGTGATATTGCACGGGATATTTTTTTTGAAAAAATTCCTAATATTATTATTCAAAACTAGAGTAGATTATCAATGAAGCCAGACCATTGTTGAAGCCAGATAAAGCAATCACGGTATAGAGCTGTTTCAATAAATAATCGGTTATCTTTGGCAGTTATTCCAATGCTACCTGCTCATCTAGCTAATAGACTTTAATCTACTTCCACTGATTATCTCTTAATATATGGCGTTGAGTCATAAAAGAATAATAAGGAGTGATCAGATATTCTCAAGACAATTTATGACAGCCCTTAATCAGTAGATTTCTTTCATAAGTCATTTTTTACTCAGCTCCAAGTTATAGATTCCCGCAATTAAATTGAATCTTAATCCCAGTCTTTTGCCTCGAT